>NZ_FNVI01000023.1:0-105646 GCF_900107945.1 Methylobacterium sp. 190mf
GATCAGCGTACGCAGGAACGTCTCGTACGGGTCGAGCTTGGAGCGGCGGGCACGCCCCTGCGGCCGGGCGGCCACCGTGCCAGTCGCGGCGAGCGCCGCCATCCAGCGGATCGCGGTTGCTTGGCCGACCCCGAAGCGGGCGGCCGCCTGACGGCGCGAGGTCGCCGCAGCCGCGGTCACCACCCGCTCGCGCAGGCCCAAGCTGTAGGGGCGGCCCATGCATCACTCCGGCTGTCGACCGGCCTGAGTGAATCAGCCTCCCAGCGCCGCGTGAACCCTACCAACCCGACTCAGCCCAAACCGAAAACGCTCTAGTGTTACGAACGATGATCAAACTGAGCTGAAGCGTTCGGCCTGATTCATCCTTCCTCTGATTCTTTGTAGTCAGAGACGCACAAGTCTGGGGGGCCGCCGGTCTGGGAGTTCGCGGCTTGGGTCAGCCGAATCGCCTGACGGGTCGCGGCTTTCCGAACGTCGTCCACACTGCTCCACTACGATCTCGCGCGGCTCGGCGGCTGGTCGAAGCGCGCGGGCGCCTGAGCTTGTTCCGTTTTCGTTCGCGAGTGGGGGGGGGGGGGGGGGGGGGGGGGGGGGCCACCAGAATTGGGCACCTGGGGGATGCAGGGCCTAGTCGGGTGTACGTCGACTGCGCCACCTGCAAGCGCTCGGGCCGCTATACCGTGGTCAGCCTGATCGGTCGCTACGGGGCCGACATCTCGACGCTCGACCTGCTCCGGCACCTGACGGCCGCGTGCCGCTATCAGCGCGCCCGGGTGCCGCTTACGCGGAAGTACGAGCACCTGTGTCTGGCCGCGATCACGCTGCCGCCGGCCGCCAAGCAGATCCCGCCCGTGCCGCCGGGTGTGCCCTACACGGTCGAGATCTGGCGAGAGACCAGCGGCAATGTCGAGCTGCACCTCGCGACGATCTACCCGCTGTCGATGGCCGAGGCGGCGTTCGATGCAGCCTGCCTGGAATGGCCGACGCACGAGGTCACCCTTCGGGACCGCGCGCGGGTCATCGTGAGGCGGGAGAGGCCACCGCGCTGGGCGCTGTCTCGGCGCACCAAAGCCGCCACATCTCGCTAAGGGCCAGACCAACCTCCCTGGCATGGCCGGCGTGATCCATGTGGGGGCTGGCGACCAAGCGCTCGCGCAGGCCGCTACGCAATTTGAGAAATTCGTCCGGATCGCTGGCGAGACGGCAGGCGATGGCGACATAGCTGTCGACATCGCGGGCGATGAGATCCGGCAGCCCTAGGATCCCGAGAATGGCGGCGCCCACCCGCGAGATTGTCTGGGGTCCGGCAAGCGTCACTACAGGGACGCCCATGTAAAGAGTGTCGAATGTCGTGACGTTGCCGTTGAAGGGGAACGCATCCAGCGCGATGTCGACACTGCCGTGCATCGCATAGCGATTGGCAGCATTGCGGGGCGCGAAGTCGACGCGGTCGAGTGGCAGGCCGCAGGTCGCGAGACGTGCTTCCACTGGCCCGCGCGTCCTTGGATCGTCGATATCGGTTACGATCAGCTTCAGCCGGGCGTTGGGCACCGCTGCTAGGATCGCGGCCCAGGCCTTGATTGCGGCGTCGGTCATCTTCTCGAAGCGGTTGAAGCAGCCGAAGGTGACGTGCCGGTTTCTGGTGACGGGCGCTGTCTCGGCAACATCCGGCGCCGGTAGGAACGGCCGGTAGCAGGTGCCAGTGCCAGGCATCCGCCAGAGAACCTCGGAATGCAGGTGCTCGGTCTCGCCGATCGGATCATAGACAGCGTCGGTAAGGCGGTAGTCTATGGCGGCCAGCCCCGTGGTGACTGGCAGTCCGATCCAAGTCACCTGAACTGGCGCAGGCTTGCGCGCGAAAACCATTAAGCGGTTGCCGCCGCTATGGCCGGCTAGGTCTATGAGGATGTCGGTGCGATCGGCCTCGATGAGGTTCGCCGCGGCCTCGTCGTCGAGAACATCGATTCGGCGCCAAGAGTCGAAACGGGCCTTCAGCGTCTCCGTCACCGCGTCTTCGCGACTGGTGTTGCTATAAGCGAGGAGGTCAAAGCGTTCCCGATCGGCATAGTGGAGGAAGGGTTCGAGGAACCGCACCACCGGGTGATCGCGAAAATCCGCCGAGACGAAGCCAATGCGCAGGCGCCGATCCAGATTGCGATCATTGGCGAAGGGCCGGATGCGCAGCAGTGCGTCAGCATGGCAGCGGCCGTAGGTCTTAGCCTTCTCCGAGAAGCTTTCCACCGAACTATGCTCGGCAAAGAGCTGCGCATGTGCAAGGTTGCAAAGCGCGAAAGCGGCGGCGGGATTGATTTCTAGCGCCTTCTCCAAATTGGCGATCGCCTCTTCGGTGCGCCCAAGGCGGTGTAGCACCGCGCCGAGATTGTTGTGAAACTCGGCCGAGCCGGGAACCCGAGCGATCAGATCGCGCCAACAGTCAGCGGCGTCCTGCTGGCGCCCAGTGTCCTGATACACGATGGCGAGATTGGCGCGGGTGTCATCCAAGGCAGGGTCGAGTTCGAGCGCCTTCTCGAAGGCCGAGCCAGCAGCGACCAGGTTGCCGATTGCCTGGAAGGCGAGACCGAGATCGGCGAAGTACGTAGCGTTGCCGCTGTCGCGGTAGATCGCGATGGTGATCAAATCGATGGCGTGCTGTGCACGCCCGGTGCGCAAGGCGGTGAGCCCGGCAAGATGCACCGCGTCACCATTATCTTTGTCGATAGAGATTAAGAGTTCGAGGAGGCACTCGGCGTCCTCGAGCCGCCCAGCGGCGAAGGCGAGGCGAGCGTTCGCGCCGAGCACCTTAACCAGCGGCTGGCAGTGCTCGGACACGATCTGGGGTGAGAAGCCGTGCACCAGAAAGTGATCGAGGATGCTACGGGCGTCTGTCACCCGGTCGCAGGCGAGGAGCGCCCCGATTAGTGCCACCCAGCGAGAGGCCTGCTCAGGTGCCGAGCGAAGCGCCGCGGTGTGATGAAGGACCGCACGGGCATGATCGCTCAAGAGCGTGGCGATGAGGCCAAGATTGTAATGCGCCGCTGCGTGTCCCGGATCGAGATCAAGGCATCGTCTGTAATGCTGATCGGCTTCGTGCAGGCGCCCGGCGGCATGATGGGCGGTGGCCATATTGAGAATGGGTCCCACCAAAGCCTTCGGCTCCCGCAGGGGCTCGCCCCGGCTCATCGCAAGTCCTTCCGACGTCACGGCACCATCGGTCGACATGCTTAATGACGTGTAAACTAAATTAAGGCTTCTATCGCGGAGCGCCACCGGGTGACGTTCCGGTGTAGCTCGCTGACCGCGAGGCCGTCAGCTCCTCAAACTCGCCTACTCGGCGTCGAGCTCCTGTTGGACCTTCTCTGCCCGTTGCTGACGGGTCGCGTGCTGCGCTACGGGCGTGAACAGCCGGCCGAGAGCGGCTGGAATGAGCTCAGGTACTCGGAAGCCCCGCGTTGCTATTCGCTGACGTCCGGATCCAGGCTCCCGCCTCGCCGGACCGGCGGCGCCCCGAGATACACGAACCGCCGCGAAACCCAGCCCTCGCCCCTCCGGTAACGGACGAACACCCAGTTGCCATTGCGCTCGCCAGTCGGGACGATGCCGCGCCCGTCGGGTGGAATCATGCCTACGATCCGCGCGTCCGAGGTTGGAAACTCGCGGACGTTCAGCACGTCGTTCGGCGCGGTGTCGATAACGCGAAGCGTCGCCTGCGCATATGCACCGCTCGCTCCGGTGACGGCTGCGAAGAGGCCGGCGAGGAGTAGGCGCCTCATCTCAGGTGGCCCTTCGACATCAAGATTCGGCGTTCTCTGGGGCGAGCCGCATCGCTCGCAGCTTTGCCGTTTGCTCGTCGAACGCTTGTCGCTCTGCCTCAACCTCCGCCCAGACCTCGTTGGCTTGATTGTGCCTCTCTGCAGCCTTCGCCGCCTTCGTCTCCCGATAGCCTTGAACGTGGCTAGGATTCTCGGACATCGACGCTCCTCTCAACCTACAGGCGAAAAACCTAGGGCGCGTTTCGCCTACGTCAGTAGCCGAAAGGCTCTCGGTTGCGGTGGATGTCGCCTTCCGGAGCCGCAATCCGGGCCCCTCGCCGATCTCCTTAATGAAGGTCACGCCAGCTGCTCTGACGTGGTGGGCCCGGCAGGACTCGAACCTGCAACCAAACCGTTATGAGCGGTCGGCTCTAACCATTGAGCTACAGCCCCCTAGGCCCGGATAGCCGTTGCGGCTTAGCATGTGCAACTCGGGCCGCTGCCACGAAGCAGGGATGGGGTCAGTGCCGCACGGTCGGCACGACGCCCGCGAAAGATGCCATGCCGTCCGCTTCGACCGTCGCGGTGAAGGCCTCGTAAGCCTCACGGTCCGTCGTGAAGGTCTCCTGCCAAGCGGTGCAGCCGCCAGACGACAGATCGATCACCACTAACTGCCAGGGGTCCTGCGTGTCGGCGTAGCGGTAGATCTCGACGTCGACGATCGCACCATCGCGACTGAAAGAGCCCGACAGCGGAGAGTGCTCGAATTCTCGGTCCTCATCGTCCACTGACCGCTTCCATTCGCTCTACGGCCTTGCCCACGGCCTCACGCAAGACGGTCGGCCAAGCCACATCATGGTCGTGGAGAAATTGGGCGGCGCTGATGAGGGCCTTAAGCCTCTCCGGACGGGCGGACTCCTCCGCCTCAGACTGCAGGAATTGCTCTGCCAGCGCCGTCGCGAGCCGAAGGATTTCTTGGATCTCATCGGGCTGGGCGTCAGTGTCGCTCACTTCAGGTAGCCCTTCGCCTTCAGATGCTCGGTAAGGGATTCGCCTATGGCGTCGTGCATCACGGCTTTTTTGCCTCAGCTTTGGCGGCGTCCCGTTCAAGGCGCGCGGCCTTCAGGCGTGCGGTGTTCTGGTCCGCCGCACTGACTGCCGGCTCATCAAAGGCCTTGCTGCCAAACCGGTCCTGCATCTTCGCAAAAGCTGCCTCAGCCTGAATACGCTCTTTGCTGTGGTTGTCTGCCATACGGCAATCCTCAATTCGCTCCCTCTGGAACGTCGCGCTACCACACGCGACGCGACCGGAGCACCAGTTAATGCGCGACCGCGTCGTCGCGGAAGCCGCGGGCGTCGAAGATCCGCCGGACGATACCGGTGCGCTTCGCCTCGTCCAGCCACGCCGTAACGCAGGCGAGGGCGGCGGGGCGCCCCTTAGGCACGGCGACGGCGACCTGCGTCTGCTGGAAGCCGCCCGCGACGATCCGGGAACCTGGAACCTGCAGGACCACCGGCCGCAGCGTGTCGCGCGAGAGGGCAATGGCGTCCGCCTGCCCGGCGCGCATGCGCGCGACCGCCTCGGCCACGGACGGGACGGGGAGGGGTTGCGTCCGGGTCAGCGTGCGGGCGGAGGCGCGGAACGTCGTCGTGCCGTCGATCGCCACGACCCGGAGACCCGGCCGATCCACCTGCGCCACGTCGGTGATGCCCGACCCGACGCTGACCAGATAGGTGCTCTCCAGGTCGTAGTAGCCCGGCCCGAAATCGATCACCTGCCGCCGGGCCACGTCGACCGGCATGAAGCTGACATCGATCGCCGCGGCCTCGAGGGCGGCGGCCGCGGCGCCCGAGTTCGGGAACAGCGTGACGGCCAGCGGCAGGCCGACCTGCCGGGCGAGATCCGCGCTCAGATCGGCTGTCACGCCGTCGAGCGCTCCGTCGGCGGCACGGCTGACGAAGATTAGGCCAGCGGACGGCGCCTCAACGAGACCGACTCGGAGCATACCGGTCGGAGCGAGTTCCGCTTTCACGGAGGCATCCTGCACGGGGCTAGCTATCGTCATACCGGCGAGAGGAGCAGAAGCGAGCAGAGAAGTGGCGCGCTTTGGGATCGCAGCGGTGACACCTTGGTGACACCGACCATTCCAAGATCAGCGCTGACGCCTGCTAAGCCATTGATAATATTGGCGCACCCGACACGATTCGAACGTGTGACCTTTGCCTTCGGAGGATTAGCCTAACATGTTTTCCCGTGATTGCTAGAGTTTACTCGTTATTGCCAAACCGCTGCTGCCCCTTGTGAAATTGGCGCGCCGGGCATTTCTCTCGTCTCCGCCGGATGGGCTCGGTTTGCTTCCGCGTGCTTCCGCAGTGCTTCGGCAGAACCGGAGGGGAGGGCATGCCCAAGCTCAGCAAGCGCGTGGTCGAGGCGGCCGAGTCGCAAGGCCGGGACTACTTCTTCTGGTGCGATGAGCTCCCGGGCTTCGGGGTGCGCATCTTCGCATCCGGCCGGCGCAGCTACCTCGTGTAGTACCGCGCCAGCGGGCGGTCGAGGCGCTTCACGATAGGGCTGCACGGCGCCCTGACGGCTGACGAAGCCCGCCGTGAGGCGAAGGGGCTGCTGGGCCAAGTGGCGAAGGGCGAGGATCCGGCAGAGGAGCGCGCCACGCGGCGGGGCTCCATGCAGGTTGCGGGAGCGATGAGTGAGACCGGCCAAGCCTGAGCGATCAGATGGTGGCCGGGAACTCGGGCGCCGCAGCAATGACATGCCGACCCTGCAGCATCACGAACGGTCCCGACGGTACCGAGACGCCCAACGCATCCGGTCGGCTCGCTCACTGGCAGCTCGGCCTGTGCACGGCCCTCATGGACCGCTGCATCGATCGCTTGGGCGACGTCGCCGAGGCTGCCCGCCGCGACAGCGAGGCCGACCTGCTCGCCACCGCCGCTGAAGCCCTGAGGACGAGGCTCTGAGACATGGGTGACGAAATTCGCTTCCAGATCCGCTCGAAGCCGGCTCGCATGGAGGAGCAGACGCGCGTCGCGCTGGCGCTCCTGCGCAGCAGGGGTGGGTGGCCCCAGGATTGGGCTGCACTTCAATCCGGCGCTGCGTCGTGCCCTGGCGCGTGGCGATTGGGCGCCGGTGTGGCCAAGGACGCGACGGCGCTCGAGCCGAAGCTGGTCAAAGGCCTGGACGGCAAGGAAGGCCTCGATCTCGGCGACGGCACGATGAAGATGCCGGACGGGTCGATCCGGTCAATCGTCCCGGCGGCGCCAGCTGGTGGGATCGGTGGCGGTGGCGGCCGCGGAATGTCCGAACTCCGTGAGCACGTGGCCGAGTTGGGCCGGCACATCGAGCGCTTTGGCCAGTCCGGCTTCCACGCTCAGATCGAGGTGACGGGGCTGCGGCAGGCGGGCCTGCGAGCCACTTCCATGAGGATCAAGGCCCGTGGCGGCCTGAGTGCCGACTTGGGGGTGACTGAGCCCGGCGCCAAGGAAGACATGAGCGACTGGACCTGAGGGCCTAGATCTCTCTCAGACATGTTCAGAAACTATCCTGGAAGCCGGCATATATCCAACGTTCTCCGTCGTCCCAGCATAGATACGCCTTGACTAGGCGTCGTTGTTGCTGCGTGAGTCTCAGCCACATACGCAGGAGGCTTCAATGGACGACATTACATCAACCTCGGCTCTGGATCAGAGCAACCTAATCGAGCTCACGGCCGATATCGTGTCCGCTTACGTCTCGAAAAACTCTGTGCCTACGTCCGAAATGCCGGCGCTTCTGTCCGCGATCCATGGCGCGCTCAACGGCTTGAACAACCCCGCCGCTCCGGCCGAGGCTAAGGTCGACCGCGCCACTCCGAGCCAGATCCGGAAGTCGATCAGCAACGACGCGCTGATCAGCTTCGAGGATGGCAAGTCGTACAAGACCCTGAAGCGGCACCTCAAAGGAGTGGGCCTTACCCCGGACGAATATCGGGCGAAGTGGGGCCTGCCGGTCGACTATCCTATGACCGCCCCGAGCTACTCCGAGATGCGCTCGGCCCTGGCGAAGAACACCGGCCTCGGCAACCTGCGCAGGAACGCAGCCCCGAAGGCTGCCGTCACCGACGAGAAAGTTGCGGAGGCGCCCAAGGCCCGAGGCCGGAAGAAGGTGGCCGAGCCTGCGGTCGCGCCGGCCGGGAAGCCTGTCCGCGCTCGCAAGGCGAAGAAGGCTGCTGTCGCCGCGGAGTGAATCTGCCTAGCGCGAGAGCGGTGGGAAGTCGCCAGCCCGCGCGCGGGTCTACCCAGCATCCCTGATGCGATGACCTCGAACCGCCCGGCTCCGGCCGCGGCGGCTTTTTCGTGTCGGTAGCCTCCCCCGAACGGGTGATGTCACGGCGCCCGCTACGCTGCTATCCCGTTACCGAGACTCACCACCTTCGGCCCCGCCGGCACCGCCGCGCGGGGCTTTTTCGCACTCTGCTCTGCTCTTCAGATGCGCTCTAATTGCAGGTCAACTTCCGGCCCTCGGCCATCCCGACCTTGCGGTAGTGTTCCAGACCGGACTTGATCGCCCGGCCTATGACCGCCCGGCGCACATCCGGATTGCAGCGCAGATACTCCTCCTCGTTGAACGCGTAGTCGCCACGCCCGCCCCGCGAGCCTCGGTCATAGTCCCGATCGTAGTCGCGGCGGTCACGATCGCCGTAGCCTCGATCTCCGTAGCCTCGATCTCCGTAGCCTCGGTCGCGGGGTCCATAGTCGCCGCGATCGTAGCCGTAGTCGCGCCCGCCGTATGGCTGTGCGAAGGCCGGAGCGGTTCCGCTGAGTAGCGCCAGGCCAAGGACGGTCGCTGAGATCACCTTCATGTCGTGCTCTCCGTTGTTGCGGGGCGTGAACGCTTTCAAAGATGGGTAGTTCGATTTGCCTGGGCGGGCGTCGGGTCCTCGCTTCCAGCGTCACTACCGTTGGGGGGAGGGCTTGCCTTTCCCTGCTCCTAACCCACTCTCAGTTTCAGGTTTGGCGGGATTACTCCCTTGTCGGTGCCGAGCCTAAGAAGCCCGCCCGGTCCGCCGGCGCGGGCTTTTTCGTGCCTGGAATCCTGGCGCGGGACGGCTCGCCCGCCGGCATCCGCACGACACAGAAACCAAGGCCGGCCATTCTGTCGCCGGGCCGCGTTGCGTATCGGCTCCCGCAGGTGAGGCAATCGTATCCCATGCCGCCGCATAGCGAGCCGCTCGCTCCCACCACCCGAGGCGAAAAAGCTGGCCGGCTCGCAGCGAGCGAGATGATCAAGACGCTGAGCCCGCAGACAGGTAGCGTTCAGGGCCTCGTGCGCCGGGTCGAGGAGGTCGGCATCATCGTGGCCCAGGAGCATCTGAAAGCCGGCATGCTGCCCGCTGAAGTCCGGGCTTGGCACATCGGTTTCCAAGCGGGGATGAGCCTCGAGCTCGGAGATTTCATGCGCCGCTTTTGAACAGCCTCCTGACGCTCTCGAACTGATGCCTGCAACATTCCTGAAAGTATCTTCACGCTCAGCTTCCCAGAAGAGTTTGGTCATGAAAGTTTCGAAGATATCGAGGCGTGGTTAGATTTTCAGAAAAACCGCCTTAAGAGGTGGGCGAATCCGAATTAGTGCTCAGGTACTAACTGCTCAATGCATCCGGCGCCCGCTGGGATCATCAGCAGGCGCCTTTCCTGTGCGTGCCCGTTGTTGATAGTACGATAGGGCGCCTTGCTCTTATCTCGCCCCGTTACCCGCCGGTATGTCAGCAAGCCCCGCAATCGATCTTCCGCTCGCCGTCGCCTCCTGGCTTTCGCTCGATCGCTGGCTGCACGAGAATAGCGCACCGGTCTCGGGCGCCGCACGGGTCAGCCGAAACCCCTGACCGGTCTTTGCTTTCCGAACGTCGTCCACACCGCTCCACCACGATTCCTCGCGCCGCGGCCGCCGTCGGTTGAAGCGCATCGCCGCCTCAGGCTTGTTCCGTATTCGTTCGCGAGCGGAGGGCCACCAGAATGGGGCGCCTGGGGGATGCGGGGCCCGGTCGGGTCTTCGTCGACTGCGCGGCCTGCAAGCGCTCGGGCCGCTACACCGTCGCCAGCCTGATTGACCGCTATGGGGCCGACACCTCGACGCTCGACCTGCTCCGGCACCTGACAGCCTCGTGCCACTACCAGCGCGCGCCCGGGGCGCCGCCCGCGCGGAAGTACGAGCACCTGTGCCTCGCGGCGATCACGCTGCCGCCAGCGCTCAAGCAAATCCCGCCGGTGCCGCCGGGCACCCCCTACACGATCGAGATCTGGGACCGGATCGGCGGCAAGCTCGAGTTGCACCTCGCCACGATCTACCCGCTGACCGCGGCGATCGCCGCATTCGAGGCCGCCTGCCTGGAATGGCCGACGAACGAGGTCACCCTGCGGGATCGGGCTCGGATCGTGCGGAAGCGGGAGCTGCCGCCGCGGAGCGCCACCGGGTGACATTCCGGCCTCACACGCGGCCTCGGGCCGCGACAACGGCTTGCCGCCGGAGCATCTACCCTAGAACGGCCGTATGCCGACCGCCGCCTACCTCGCGCCGCGCGCTCGCCGCCGAACTCATGATGAGCGAGAGCACCGTGGACGATTACGTCCGACGGGACCTCCTGCCGCCGCCGATACGCATCTCGCCCAGCTGCGTGCGCTGGCGACCGTGGACGCCATCCTCGGCCCCTGAGAACCCGAGATGGTCGGTTGAGGATCCGAGCCCAGAGGAGCGTGCGGCTTGCGCGATCGAGGCGTCGCGGCAGCCTACGCTTTCGGATCGAGCAGCCGCGGAGGGTGTCGCTCGGATACTCGCCGCCTCGAAAGAGCGGTCTCGGCCGACGAGGAAGGCTAAGGGCCGTTCAGCCGCCTAGCGATCACATTTGCGGTAACGCGATTTGGGACAGCACCGGCTCGGAAGAACGCACGATGCTTCCGCAGCGCTTCCGCGGCAATCTCTCAACCGCAGGGCTTAGCCCCCTAGGTCATTGAGAAAATTGGCGCACCCGACACGATTCGAACGTGTGACCTTTGCCTTCGGAGGGCAACGCTCTATCCAGCTGAGCTACGGGTGCTGGCCGTGGCCATTCCCTAGCCCAACCGCGCCGGGAGCGCAACGGCGCCCGCACCGTCGCGTGCGAACGCGGGCGACGCGGCCAGATCTCCGGCGCGTGTTGCCCCGGCGTCCTTGCCTTCGCGCGCCGTTTCCCGGCCCCTGGGCGGCGGGCAGAGGCGTCGCGGAGCGGGCAGGGGTGGCGGAGACGACGGGCGGCCGGGATCCGCGGGCGAACAATTTCGGGTCCCTGCGCCTCCTGTTCGCGGGCCTCGTGATCCTCGCGCACGCCCCCGAACTCGTGGACGGGAACCGGTCCCGGGAGTTGCTGACGCAGGTCTTCGGAACCCTGTCCCTGGGGGAGATCGCCGTCGACGGCTTCTTCCTCGTGAGCGGCTACCTGATCACCGCGAGCTACCGCGCCAAGCGCTCCTTCGGCGACTATCTCGCGCGGCGGGCGCTGCGGATCTACCCGGCCTTCGTGGTCGCGTCCCTGCTCTGCATCGCCGTCGTCGCGCCCCTCGGCGGCGGCAACCTCGCGGCCGCCTCGCCACTCGAGACGCTGCTGCGGCTGTCGCTGCTGCTGATGCCGGTGGTCCCGGGCGCCTTCGCCGAGTTGCCCTACCCGCTGCTCAACGGCTCGATGTGGACCATTCCGTGCGAGTTCGGCTGCTACCTGCTGCTCGGCCTCGTCGGCACCGCCCGCGCCCTGCGCCGCCGCGGGCGCTATCTCGGCCTGCTCGGGGGGCTCGGCAGCCTCCTCGCCCTGCGCTGGCTCTTCCTGCCCGTCGGGCATCCGGGCGACACCCTCGGATCCCTGTCGGAGATGATCCGCCTCACCTTCGTGTTCTGCTGCGGCGGCGCCTTCCGGCTGTTCGCCGACCGGATCGCCTACACGCGGCGCGGCGCGACCCGCGCCGCCCTGCTGCTCCTGCCGCTGATGTTCAGCCGACCGCTGGCCGAGCCGGCCTTCGCGATCCTCGGCGGCTACCTGATCTTCTGGTTCGCCTTCGCGGTGCGCCCCACCGCCCTCAGCCGCGCCACCGCCCAGGTCGACCCGTCCTACGGGCTCTACCTCTACGCGTGGCCGGTGCAGAACCTGCTCGTCGCGCGGATCCCCGGCATCTCGCCCTGGACGGTCGCCGCCCTCGCCCTCGCGGCCGCCATCCCGCTCGGCCTGCTGAGCTGGTACCTGATCGAGCGGCCGATGCTCCGGTTCCGGCCGGGACCGGGCGGCGCGCGGCCGGAGCCCGACGCGATCCCGGCGGCCGCGCCCGCCCTCGGGGCCTAGCGCCTAAACGCCCGCGGCCGCCGGTAACCGGCGCCACCCCGGCGCGTTCTCGATGGAGCATCGGGACGCGGTCGCGGAGGCGGGACATGACGCAGGCTCTGGATCGCGCGACGCTCGACCGGCTGGTCGCCCTCGGCCGCGACCGGGGCCTCCTCACCGCCGACGATCTGCGCGCCGCGCTGCCCGTCGAGCGCATGGACGTCGACGCCCTGGTCCTCGTGATGCTGGAGCTGGAGGCGGCGGGCGTGAGCGTCGAGCCGGAGGCCTTCGGCCCCCCGACGGACCGAGCGATCCCGGTCTCGGTCGCGCTTCCGGCGCCGCGGCCCGGCACGCCGCCGGTCCGGGCCGCGGAGGCGGGGCAGGGCGCGGCCTTCGCGCCGCCCGCATCCGCCGCGCCGGCCGCCCCGGAGCCGGTCCCGGACGACGGCGCCGATGCCGGCCGGGCCGTCCGCCTGGCCGGCCTGGCGACCGTGCTGATTCTCGGCGCCGTGCTCCTGATGCTGTGAGCGCCCGGCGCGGAACGCATCGGGCCGCGGCTCCGTTGGCGAGAGCCGGCCGGTGACGGCCCCGAGGATTCTCGTATCCATGCGTCAGACCCCGGACGGAACCCTCGCCCTGCTGATCGCGGCCCTGCGCGAGGGCACGGCGCATGTCGAGGCGCTGCTCACGCTGGCGCGGACGGAGGTCGACGGCAATTTCCGGGCGATCGTGTCGCTGATCGCCATCGTCGGCACGATCCCGGTGCTGCTGATCGTCACCTTCTTCCTCGGCCTCGACGCCGTGGTGAAGCTGCTGGCCGTGCCGTTCGGTGCCGAGGCGCCGGCCGCGCTGATCGTCGCCGCGCCGTTCCTCGTCATCGCGCTCGGCCTCGGCTGGATGGGCGCCCGCCGGATGGCGCTCTCGAACCTCGAGCCCTGGCGGACGTGGCGGCAGGTGAAGCGCGATGTCCAGGAGGTGACGCGCGCCGGCGCGTGATATCTGGACCGGAAAACCCAAAGGTATCAACGCGTTTCAGATGAATGCTCGCGCGCGGCCTGAGCGCGGGTCGACCGCGCGCGACGCGCGGCGTGCGGAGGAGCGCTTTCAACCGATCTGCCAGGATCCGTGCTCAAAGCTCTGCTCTGACGACTGAATCCGTCCCAGCCGGCCCGCACCTAGCCCGTCGGCGCCAGCATGGTGCCGAGACCCGGATCGAGCGGGACGTCGAGGCGGCAGCGCAGGCCCTCGGCCTCGAAGGCGAGGTCGACGGTGCCGGCGAGTTCGCGCCGCACGCCGCCGGCGATCAGCCGCGTCCCGAAGCCTACCCGGGTCGGCGCCCGCACCGGCGGGCCGCCGCGCTCCTCCCAGCTGAGCCGCAGGCGCCGTTCCCCGGCCGCGCCGGCGGCGAGCGACCACGCCACCCGGACGCGGCCCTCGCGGACCGAGAGGGCGCCGTACTTGGCCGCGTTGGTGGTCAGCTCATGGACCGTCATGCCGAGGGCCAGCACCTCGCGGGGGCTCAGCGACACGTCCGGCCCGTCCAGGCGGATCTGGTCGTCGCCGGTCCGGTAGGGTCCGAGCTCGCTCTCCAGCACCTCGCGCAGGGGGGCCCCGCTCCAGTCCTCGCGGGTCAGGAGGTCGTGGGTCTTGGACAGGGCCAGGATCCGCGCCTCCAGGACCTCCGCGGAGCCGCGGGACTGCCGGGCGAGGGCCTGGACGGTGGCCAGGGTATTCTTCACCCGGTGGTTCAGCTCGTGCAGCATCGTGCCCTGCTGCGCCTGCAGGGCGCGCCCGCGCTGGATCTCCGCGCGCAGCTCGGCGGTGCTGCGCTGGAGGGTGCCGGCCATGGCGTCGAGTTTGCTGCCGAGCCGGTCGAACTCCGCGGCCCCGCGCAGGCCGGTGCGGGCGGCGAGGTCACCGGCCTGCCACGCCGCCGCGGTGCGCAGGAGCCGGTCGACCGGGCGCCGGATGAACACCCGCCCGGCCACGAGGGCGGCGGCGAGCGCCAGGGCCGCCCCCAGGGCGATCAGAACCAGCCCGCGGCGGGTGGCGGCGTCGATATCCGCGAAGGCGGTGGCGTAGTCGCGCCCGACGACGACGCGCACCCCGGCCAGCGGGCCGTCCGGCATTGCGGTGGCGATGATCCGCTTCCGGCCGTCGAGGCCGGCGGCGACGCGGACGTCGCTGCCCTGGGCCTCCAGCATGGCGGCCCGGTCGGCTGGGATCGGCCTGCCGATCCAGGCCGCCTCGTCCGGGCGGCGGGCGATGATCAGGCCGTCCCGGTCCGTCACGGTGATCGCCGTTTCCGGCTGATGGAGCGCCTGCTCCAGGTGATCGGAGAGCCAGTCGAGGTCGACGGCGGCGAGCAGGACGCCCGCCGGGGCCCCCGCCGACTCGCCGACATGGACGGCCCGGGCGAAGTGGATCGACGGCCGCTTCGTCTGGAAGCCGACCGCGTAGCCGCCCATCGCGTAGCCACCCCGCTCCAGGGCGCGGCGGTGATAGGCCCGGCCGCGGCTCGAGTAGGAGCCCGCGGGCGCGCCGGCGCTGTCGCAGATCACGGCCCCGTCGGGGTCGGTGAGGGCGATCAGCAGCACGTGCGGCAGCCGCGCGGCAGCCCGCCGCAGGTAGGCGGTGCAGGCCGCCGGCTCCCGCACCTGCACGGTGGCATCCTCGGAGATCAGGTCGAGGGCCTGCTGCATCCGCTCGGAGATCTGGGCGAAATCCTCCGCGACGTCCCGCGCGGTGGCGCGGGCGTCGGCCCGCACGGCCGCGTCGCGGCTCGCCCGCAGGGCGACCTCGTTGTAGCCCTGGATCGCCAGCGCCGGGGCGAGGGCGAGCAGGACGAGCAGCAGGATGCGGGTCGTCAGCGACAGCGGCATCGGCGGTCAGTCGCGACCGGCGATCGGCGCGGGCGCCCGCGCGGCCAGGGTCTCCACGGAGCACGGCTCGGTGATCATCCGAATCCCCGATTCGAGTCCGCAGGTGGCGAAGGTCGCGTTCTCGGCGGAGCCGGCGACGCGCAGGCCCCTCGGATCCGGCCGTCGCGGCCACCGGGCAGGCCGACATGGCCGACCAGCAGCCCGGCCGCCGCGTCCGCGCCCATGGGGCGCCGCCGGATCGGGCGGATGCGATCGGCGCGCGCGTTGGCGAATTCGAGGGCCGGACGCCGTCTCATGTCGGCGTTGTTGCAGAACCGGTCGGCCCTTGCCAGTGCGCCGCGCGGTCGGGGCGGCGGGAGCGTGGGCCGGCTCGCCTCAGCGCCCGCGGGGCCGGCCGGCCTCCGGACGCAGGTGCAGGAAGCTGCGCTCGCCGGTCGCGGCCTCGGCCACGTGCTGGATCGTGTCGAGCAGATCGGACACGGCCCGCGGCCCGGCCGGCCGGAAGCCCGCCCTCGGCTCGACCCAGCGTCCCTGCGTGCGGTCCGCGGCGATCTGCGCCTCGCTCAGCGCGTCGAAATCCCGGCGTCGGGTCATGGCTCAGCCCTCCACCGGGGACTCTGTCGGGGGCATGGTTGACGAAAGGTTAACGCCAGATCCGTCGGGGCGGCGCGCCGCGAATACCCGCCGGCTTGATCCCCGGCACAGGCCTCTCTAAACAGCGAAAACCGAGGTAAATCAATAGATTAGTGTGATTATAAACTGCGGTCTCCGGACCGGCCCGGATCGCGGCACCGGTCGAGGTACGGCGTGCGGGGGGCGATGACCGGTTCCGCCGGACCCGCCATCGGCACCCGGGTCGTCGACACCCTGGCGGCCCTGCGGCCGCTGGCGCCGTTCTTCTGCCTGTACGTGACCTTCGGGGCGACGCTCGGCTTCCTGTCCGGCGGGGCGCCGCTGATCCTGCGGGCGCGGGGCGTGGAGCTGGCCGAGGTCGGGCTGCTGCAGCTCATCAACCTGCCGGTCGGGCTCACCTTCCTGTGGGCGCCCCTGCTCGACCGGCTCCGCCTGCCGATCCTCGGCCACCGGATCGGCTGGATCGCGGCGGCGCAGGCCGCCTCAGTGCTCCTGCTGGTCGTCCTGAGCCTCGGCGAGGCTTGGCCGCTTTCGGCGCTGCTCGCCCTGGCGATCGCCGCCTGCGCCTGCGTGGCGACCATGGACATCGCCCTCGAGGCCCTGGTGGTCGAGACCGTGCCGGCGGAGCGGCGCGCCTTCGTGGCCTCGGCCAAGCTGTGCGGCGCCTCCCTCGGCGGGATCCTGGGGGTCGGCGTGCTGATCGGCTCCTACGACAGCCTGGGCTGGCGCGGGGCGGTCCTGGCCTGCGCGGCCCTCGACGCCCTCTGCCTGCTGCCGATCCTGGGGTACCGGGAGTCGCGCCTGCGCGAGACCCGGAGCGACGGTGCGGGCACCGCGGCCGGTGCGGGCCCGGAACGCTGGTCGGGCTCCCTGGCGCGGCTGCGTCGCCTGGGCGGTCGCGTGCTGGTGCTCGGCGCCTACTTCGCCGCCTCCTACCTCGTGGGCGGGCCCAACACCCTGGCGCTCCTCGATCTCGGCGTCCCGCTCGGGCAGGTCGGCACGCTCACCGGCACCGTGCTCCCGGCCGTGAACCTCGTCATGGCGCTGGCGGCCGGATGGCTGGCCGCGCGGTTCGGCACGGTCCGGCTGATCGCCGTGGGGGCCCTCGGCGTCCTGGCCTCCGGGGGCCTGATGGTCGTCGCCTGCGCGGGCCGGGTGCCGGATCTCGGCATCGCCGCCGCTGTGCTGGGCTTCGTCGCGGGCGGGTTCCTGGGCGTGCCGGTCTTCAACATGATCTACCGCTGGGCCCAGGGGCCGAAGCCCGCCACCGACTACGCGCTCCTGTTCGGCGCCGCCTTCTTCGCCGCGATGCCGCTGCGGGTGGCGGCCCCGGCGCTCGCCGGCTGGATCGGCTGGCCGGGCTACTTCGCCGCCACCCTGCCGCTCTACGCCGCCGCTGTGGCGTGGCTCGCCGTCGCGGTGGACCGGACCCTGCGCGACGACGGGGCGGCGCGATGATCGCCGAGGTCGCCGCCCAGGTTCCCGACACGCTCGCGGCCTACCGGGACGGGGTCGCCGAGGGCCCAGGCGGCCCGGACGCGCTGCCCCTCGGCGCCCTGCGGGACGAGGCCGTGTTCGACGCGACGCTGGCCGCCTTCGGGGCCGGGTTCGGCGCGGAGTTCCGGACCGCCGACCCGCGAGTCCGGGTCTCCTACTGGAGCCAGTTCTACCTCGCGGCCCTGGCTACGCCGGCGCTGACCGCCCTGGTGCGCCTCGGCCGGCCGCTGCCGCTCGCCTTCGACGCGGTCAGCCTCGAGCTCGACGCGGCCGGCCGGCCGCGCCGCTTCCGCCTGCCCGCGGACGGGTCGGCCTGCGCGGCCTGCCCGGCGCCCGGCCTGACCGGGCTGGTGGAGGCGCATCTGCGCCCGTTCGTCGAGCTCTGCCACACCCGGTGCGGGATCGCCCCCAGGGTCCTCTGGGGCAACGCCGCGGTGATCCTCGACTACGTCGCCCGGGAACTCGGGGACCCGCTCGCCGGGCTGGCTGGGGACGGGGAGGGGGCCGGCACCACCTGCGCGAGCGCCTGTACCACCACCTGCCCTACCGCCCGCGCCGCCGCCCGCGCCGCCGCCTGTGACGACGTCGCGGCCTGCCTCGGATGGCGCGCCGGCCCCGGCTGCGCTAGGAGCCCGCTCGAGAGTCCTCTTGCGCAGGCGCTCTGCCCGGGACCTTCGGGCTGCCGGCGGCGGCGCGTCTGCTGCCTGCGCCACCGCCTGCCGGGGGTGCCGTCCTGCGGCGCGCTCTGCCCCGTCGAGTGCGCCGCCCAACGTTGATCCGAGCCGCGCGATGCTGAAGGCCTTCCTCGCCTATTACCGGCCGTACCGGACGCTGTTCCTGGTCGATTTCGGCTGCGCGGTGCTGTCGGGCCTGCTGGAGCTCGGATTCCCCATCGCCGTGAAGGGCTTCATCGACAGCCTGCTGCCCCGGCAGGACTGGGGCCTGATCCTGCTCGCCGCGGCCGCGCTGGCGCTGGTCTACGTCGCCAATGCCGGCCTGATGGTGGTGGTCACCTACTGGGGCCACGTGCTCGGCATCAACATCGAGACCACGATGCGGGCGCGGGCCTTCGACCACCTGCAGAAGCTCTCCTTCCGCTTCTACGACGGCCAGAAGACCGGCCACCTCGTGGCCCGGGTGACCAAGGACCTGGAGGAGATCGGCGAGGTCGCCCATCACGGGCCCGAGGACCTGTTCATCGCCGTGATGACGCTGTTCGGCGCCTTCGCGCTGATGCTCTACGTCCACGCGCCGCTGGCGCTGATCACCGCGGCGATCCTGCCGCTGATCGCCTTCGTGTCGATCCGCTACGGCGGCCGCATGACCCGCAACTGGCAGGCCCAGTACGGCCGGGTCGGCGCCTTCAACGCGCGGATCGAGGAGAATGTCGGCGGGATGCGGGTCGTGCAGGCCTTCGCCAACGAGCCCCACGAGCGCGCCCTCTTCGCCCTCGACAACGCCCGCTACCGGGACACCAAGCTCGAGGCCTACCGGCTGATGGCGGCCGGCCTGTCGATCAACTATCTCGGCCTGCGCCTCGTCCAGATCGCGGTGCTGCTCGGCGGCGCCGCCTTCGTGGTCCGGGGCGACCTGACGCCCGGGGGCTTCGTGGGCTTCCTGCTGCTGGTGGGCGTGTTCTACCGGCCGCTGGAGAAGATCGGCGCCGTGGTCGAGACGTACCCGAAGGGGGTCGCGGGCTTCCGCCGTTACCAGGAACTGCTGGCCACCGAGCCCGACATCACCGACCGGCCCGGCGCCCGCGCGGTCGGCGCCCTGCGCGGCGACATCCGTTTCGAGGGGGTGGGCTTCGGCTACGGGCCCGGCCGCCCGGTCTTCGCCGGCCTCGACCTCGCGGTGGCGGCCGGCGAGACGGTGGCGTTCGTGGGTCCCTCGGGGGTCGGCAAGACCACCCTCTGCGCCCTGCTGCCGCGCTTCTACGAGGTCGAGGCGGGCCGCATCACCGTCGACGGGATCGACATCCGCGACATCACCCTGGCGAGCCTGCGCCGCCAGATCGGCATCGTCCAGCAGGACGTGTTCCTGTTCGCCGGCACGATCCGGGAGAACATCGCCTACGGCCGCCTCGACGCCGCCGAGGCCGAGATCGACGCCGCCGCGCGGCGCGCCCGTCTCGGCGGGCTGATCGACAGCCTGCCGGAGGGCCTCGACACCGTGGTGGGCGAGCGCGGCGTGCGCCTGTCGGGCGGCCAGAAGCAGCGCATCGCCATCGCGCGGGTCTTCCTCAAGAACCCGCCGATCCTGATCCTCGACGAGGCGACCTCGGCGCTCGACACCGAGACCGAGCGGGAGATCCAGCGGGCGCTCGCCGAGCTCGCCCGCGGGCGCACGACCCTGGTGATCGCCCACCGCCTCGCCACCATCCGGGACGCCGACCGCATCGTGGTCCTGGGGGAGGGCGGGGTCGTCGAGGAGGGCCGGCACGCGGCTCTGCTGGCCGCCGGCGGCCCCTACAGCCGCCTGCACGCGGCGCAGTTCGGGCGCGGCGAAGCCGGCGCGGGCGTCCTCGCGGCGGAGTGAGAGCCGGCCTCGCTAGGGTGCCGCCGGCGCACTCGACTCGCGCACGACGAGGCGCGCGGGGAACAGCGTCTGGGCGAAGTCGTCCGGCGCCCGCGTCCCCTCGATCAGTTCGACCAGCGTCGCGAAGGCGGACCGGACCATGTCGAGCACCGGGACATCGACCGAGGTCAGGCTCGGGACCGCGTAGGCCCCCTGGCTGAGGTTGTCGAAGCCGACGACGCGGATCTCCGCGGGGACCCGCACGCCGCCCTCGTGCAGCGCCCGCAGCACGCCGAACGCCACCCGGTCACTGGCGGCCACGACGGCGTCCGGCCGGGCGCCGGGTCCGGCCTCCAGGAGAGCCCGCGCGGCCCGGTAGCCGCCCGCGGCGGTCCCGTCGTAGGAGACCACGAGGGCGTCGCGCAGGGGCAGCCCCGCCTCCGCGAGGGCATCCCGGTAGCCGCGGAACCGCTCGGTGGCGGCGGCGGGCCGGCGCGCGTCGCTCGCGAGCAGGCAGATCGACCGGCTCCCCGACGCGATCAGGTGGCGGACGGCCCCGTGGACCGCGTCGCGCTCCGCCAGCGCGACGTAGTGCGTGCCGGGCACCTCCAGGCCGAACACCACGAACGGGCATCGCTTGGCCTGGAGCAGGCCGATCAGCGGGTCGTCCCGATCCTCGGCGAAGACCACGAGGCCGTCGACCCGGGCCTCGCTGACGAGGCCGGCGATCCGGCCCGGGCCGTCCGGGTCGTCGGCGCGGCGGCAGCGGTGGACCAGGGTGTAGCCCTGCCGGTCGGTGACGGTGGCGAAGGTCCGGAGAACGTGGCCGTGATCGGCCGTCTCCCCCGGGCGACCCCCGTCGGCGGCGGGCTCCGGCGCCGGAGCGAACACGCAGGCGATGCTGCGACTGGGCTTCTTGCGCAGGGACCGGGCGGCGAGGCTCGGCACGAAGTCCAGGTCGCGCATGGCCGTCTCGATGGTCTCGCGCGTGGTCCGGGCGACCTTCTGCGGGTGGTTCAGGACCAGCGAGACCGTCTGGAAGCTCACGCCGGCCCGTCGGGCGACGTCCTTGATCGTCGTCTGGCCCATCGTCACCTCGAGAGCCGGTCCGGATGGCCGCGCCCCCGCGCGGCGCCGCCTCGTTCGGTGCGCCAATCTAGATCTGTATCGATCGGAGATAAAGCCGCGGGCCGGGCGGCGAAGACGGCGTATGCCCGCGCAAAGGCTGCGCAGGACCGGTCATTCGCGCGCGAAATCCGATCCATCCTGCGGTTTCTCGGTGCCCCGATCCCGCCGTTCGGACGGCCCGCCGGGCAGGAACCTTGTCCCCCCTGTGCGGTTCGCCGGGCAGCACCTCAAGCGATGATCGGGGCGTCGGGTGCCTCACCCAATCCGGATGCCACTCCCATGATGCACCGTCGCATGCACAGACGCGCTCTCCTCACCACGATGCTGGGCGCCACTGCGGCCCTGGCGGTCACCCGCACAGCCCTCGCGCAGGTCACACCGGCCGGCGTGATTCCGACCGGCGCCTATCTCCAGATGGCCACCGGCGGCGGGCTGTTCCTGGAGAACACGGCCCGCGACGCCCACGCGAAGACCACCAATCCCGCCGTCAAGAAGTTCGCCCGCGCGGAGGTGGTCGAGCAGGTGAACCTCGCCCGCAAGATCAGCGCCTACACGGGCGGCGCCCCGATCCCGGGCCCGGCCGCGGCGGGCCCGGGTGGCCTGATCGGCGGCCTCGTCGCGGCGCCGGTGGCGGTGGCCGGCACGGCCGTGAATGCGGCGGGCAGCGTCGCCGGCAGTGTTGCGGGCGGTGTGATCGGCGGACCGGCTCCGGCCCAGGGCATGACCACCGACGCGCAGAAGGCGCAGATCCTGGCGCAGCTCAGCGCCATGCCGCCGGGGCCGCAATATGATGCCACCTTCGTGAACGCCTCGCTCCAGGGCCATCAAGAGGCGCTGAGCATCCACGGCGCCTACGCCCGGTCGGGCGAGGATCCCGGCCTGCGCGCGATCGCCCGCGGCGCCCTGCCGCTGATCAACCTGCACATCGCCCGGCTCGACCGGATGCAGGCGATGATGGGCGCTCAGCCGGGGTGAGCGGCCGGACGACGGGGTCGGTGCGCCGCGCGGCGCACCGGCCTCCTCGCGGTTGTCTCGTAGTTGTCTCGCAATTGTCCCACCGGCCTCGAACAGGACCCCGTCAGCCGGCCCGATCGCGCAGGCGCCGCACCAATCTGAGCAGCACGCCGCGGATATGGGATCGAAGCTGGGTGTTTTCTGCCATGGGACGCCGTTCGAAGCGCCGGATCGCGGCGCCTCGAGAAACACATCCCTTGGACGGACCGTTGCTACGTAAAAAGCGGGATCGTTGCCGCGGCCGAGCCGCAGAACCACCCTCCAAGGACGTAGCCCGTGGCCCGGATCGACGGCGCCCCGCGGCCCATATGATGGGACCGGATCGTCGACAGCACGCTCCTGATGTGCGCGCGCAGCTTGTCCTTGCGGAGCGCGGCCGTCTCGGCGCACGGGTCGGGCGGGTTGGCGGAGGTCGACATGTCACGGGGCCCCGGCTCAGGCGCGCCACCGCTCCGGGCCGTCGGACGACGGCGGGGGGACGCCGGAGATTCTTGTACTTGATAACGTGAGCGGAATCTCGGGCGGACGGCGCAGATCCGAGCAAACTCCATGTTTTAGATGCATTAAGGTTTATCTGACCGAAGACCTTTCCCAGTCGTGTATCGCACTACGTAGAGATATCGGGACGATCGCCGCGGGGCTGCAGCAGGGGGGAGGTCGGTGTCCGAGCGCTTCTACTTCGACCTCGAGAGCGGCGAGGAGACGATCCGGGACGACGACGGCGTGGAGGTCGGCAGCCTGGCCGAGGCCATGGCCGAGGCGCGCAGCGTCATCGCCGAGATGGCCGACGAGGTCTGCGCGGCCGATCCCGACCGGTCCTGGAGCTTGGTCGTGCGCGACGCCGCCGGGCACGCCCGCCACCGGCTGCCGATCCGGCGGTAGCGCCCGACAAGAAGCCCGCCGCGGCCTGGCCGGGCGGGCTTGAAGGTGATCTCGTCTCGGAGAAGGCCCGACCGTAGACCCGGCACGGGGCGACCGCATCCCCCATCCGGAGGACGCCGACGCACGATCCCGCGACCGCAGGCCCGCGACTGCCGACCCGCGACCGCCCGCCGCGGCAGCTCGGACGCCGGAGGACCCGCCCCGCTGGAGGAAAGATCTGCGCAGGGGACTCACGTCCTCGGCGCCGGGTCGGTCAGCCCGCGAAGGCGCGGGGCGGCAGGCCGGCGACGCCGACGTCGAGCTCGAACAGCGCGCCGGCCTCCGGCACGTGCTCGGCCCCCCGCGCCGCCGAGGTGACGAACAGCCGGTCGAGGCCGGGACCCGCGAAGGCGCAGCTCGTGATGTTGGGGGCGGGCAGGGGGATCGCGCGCAGCAGGCGCCCCGCGGGATCGAAGCGGCTGAGCCGGCCGCCGCCCCAGTGGGCGATCCACAGGCAGCCCTCTTCGTCCGTGGTCATGCCGTCGGGCCAGCCCCAGTCGTCGGGGAAGCGCAGGAAGGGCCGCTTGCCCGTCAGCGCCCCGTCGGCGGCGAGGTCGAAGGCGTAGACCGTCCGGGCGGCGCTGTCGCTGTGATAGAGGATCCGGCCGTCGCGGCTGAAGGTCGGCCCGTTGGCGACGCCGTAGCTGGTATCCATCCGCCGCCACGTCAGGTCCGGGTCGAGCCGATGCAGGGCGCCCGACACCACGGTCTCGGCCTGGTGCATGCTCCCGGCCCAGATCCGGCCGGCGCCGTCGACCTTGGCGTCGTTCAGGCGGTTGTCGGGATCGTCGGGCTCGGGGTCGCCGATCGGCGCGAGGCGGTCCGCCTCCAGGTCGTAGGTCGCGAAGCCGCTCTTCAGCCCGACGACGAAGTCGCGCCGGCCCGCGCGGGGGATGATCCAGCCGAGCGGTTCCGGGAACGGGCGCGTGCCCACGGCCCCGTCGGCGAGGTCCAGCCAGTTCAGGGCCGGCGCCTCGATATCGACCCAAAACAGCACGCCCCGCTCCGGAACCCAGATCGGGCCCTCGCCGAGCCGGTCGCGCCGGGGCCGGTCGAGGATGCGGATCCGCGGGTCCATGGCGGGCTCCCCGATCTGGCCGACGCTCAGGCGCCGGCCGGCCGCGCTGCGGCGCCGGTCCGGCAGCCCCAGAGCGCGTAGAACAGGACGTAGAGCTCGCAGGCGGCGGTGATCAGGAAGGAGTGCTGCAGCCCGTACCGGTCCGCCGCCCAGCCCTGCACCACCACCAGCGACCCGCCCGCGATCGCCATGATCAGCAGCCCGGCGCCCTCCTCGGTGAGCGGACCGAGGCCGCGGATGCCCAGGGTGAAGATCGTCGGGAACATGATCGCGTGGAAGAGGCCGACCGAGATCAGCGCCCAGAGGGCGAGGTGGCCGGTCGCGAAGGTCGCCACCAGCATCACCGCGCAGGCGCCGATCGCCGCGCCGGCCAACACGGTCTCGGCCGGGCGCCGCTGCATCAGGTAGCTGCCGACGAAGCGGCCGACCATCATGCCGCCCCAGAGCAGGAACAGGTAGCGCGAGGCCTGGGCGTGGGTCAGGTCGCCGATCTCGGGCTGCGACACGAAGTTGATGAACAGGTTCGACACCCCGATCTCGGCGATCAGGTAGATGAAGATCGCCGGCACGCCGAGCACGAGGTTGCGGTGGCGCCAGAGCGACAGGCCGGCGCGCTCGGCCCTGGCGGCCCGAGCGGTGGCGCCGCCAGAGCCGCTGATGGCGGGCAGCGGGAAGCGGGCGATGACCGCAGCGAGGACGACGAGCACCACCGCCACGATCAGGTAGGGCAGCTGCACCGACTGCGCGTCGGCCAGGCGCTCGGCCGGGGTCAGGGTGGCCCCGGCGGCGGCGTTGCCCAAGGCCGAGCGGCCGAGGATCAGGTAGCCCCCGAACAGCGGCGCCAGGGTTGTCCCGAGAGAGTTGAACGCCTGCACGAGGTTGAGCCGCGTCGGGGCGCTCTCGGCCGGGCCGACCACTGCCACGTAGGGGTTCGCGGCGACCTGCAGGAGGGTGATGCCGCTGGCGATCACGAACAGGGCCGTGAGCGTGATCGCGTAGGAGACCCGGTGGGCGGCCAGGATCATCCCGAGCGTGCCCAGCGCCATGATGCCGAGCCCCGTCACCAGGGCGCGCTGATAGCCGACGCGCTCTATCAGCTTGGCCGCTGGGATCGAGGCGACGAAGTAGGCGATGAACCAGACGGACTCGATCAGCGTGGTCTGCGTGTAGTCGAGGTCGAACACGCTGCGCAGGTGCGGCAGCAGCGTGTTGTTGATGACCGTGATGAAGCCCCACATGAAGAACAGGCTCGCCAGCAGCGACAGGGCCGGGCGGTAGCCGCCCCGGTCGCGCGCGGCCTCCGCCCCCGTCCGGGCCGCCGCGGTCCCCGCGGTCGCGATCGGTCCTGCCATCCGGCGTTGTCCTCTGCCTCTCGGACCGCCTTGTTGGGGTCCCGTGTTGTTCCTTTTATTTGTCTGAGTATATACCGGGTTCGCGGACGTCAACGGCGAGTCCCGTCGCGGTCCGGCGCACGACCGACGCGGCGGGCGGAATCACGAAGGGGGAGAGCGCTATGCGTGGAGTGGGATCCCTGGCGCTGTGCGCCTGTGCGGCCCTGCCGGGCCTGACGCCGGCACCGGCCCGGGCGGCCGAGCCGACCCGGGCGGTGTTCGGCACGCTGCCGGACGGCCGGACGGTGGAGGAGGTGACGCTGACGAACGGCAAGGGCGTCACGGCGCGGATCCTGTCGTGGGGGGCGCTCCTGCGGAGCCTCGACGTGCCGGACCGCTCCGGCAAGGCCGCGGACGTCGTGCTCGGCTACAACGACCTCGCCTCCTATCTGGCCAAGGGCAACTATTTCGGCGCGAGCGTCGGGCGCTACGCCAACCGCATCCGCGCCGGGCGCTTCTCCCTCGACGGCCGGACCTACACGCTGGCCACCAACGACGGCCCGAACACCCTGCACGGCGGCGCGGCCGGCTTCGACAAGCGGCTCTGGACGATCATCGCGGTCAAGGGCGGCGCGGCCCCCTCGGTCACCCTGCGCTACGTCAGCCCGGACGGCGAGGAGGGCTATCCCGGCACGCTGACGGCGACCGCCACCTACGCGCTGGACGACACGAACACCCTCACGGTCACCTACGGCGACGACCGACAAGCCGACGATCGTCAATCTGACCAACCACAGCTTCTTCAACCTCGCGGGCGAGGGCTCGGGCCGCTCGATCCTCGACCAGATTCTGACCATCCCGGCGGAGCGCTTCACGCCGGTCGACCCCACCCTGATCCCGACCGGGGAACACCTGCCGGTGGCCGGGACGCCCTTCGACTTCCGCGAGCCCGCGGTGATCGGTGCGCGGATCCGCGACGGGCGGGACGCGCAGATCGTGCGCGGGCGCGGCTACGACCACAACTGGGTCGGGACCGACGCGCCCACGGCCGAGCCGCACCCCGTGGCGCGGGTCGAGGATCCGGACTCGGGCCGCGTCCTCGACGTGGCGAGCAACCAGCCCGGCCTCCAGTTCTACGCCGGCAACTTCCTCAACGCGACCGCGGTCGGTAAATCCGGCCTCGCCTACCGCCAGTCGGACGCCCTGGCGCTGGAGCCGGAGCTCTTCCCCGACACGCCGAACCAGCCGGCCTTCGGCTCGGCCCGGCTCGATCCCGGCAAGACCTACCGGAACGTGATCACCTACCGCTTCTCGACCAGCCCCGCCCACCGGACCCAGAAATGACCGACCGACCGATTGCACGGCCCCTGCGCTCGCGCGCGTGGTTCGACAACCCCGACAATATCGACATGACCGCGCTCTACCTGGAACGCTACCTGAACTTCGGCCTCAGCCTGGAGGAGCTGCGCTCGGGCAAGCCGATCATCGGCATCGCCCAGACCGGCTCGGACCTATCCCCGTGCAATCGCCACCACCTCGTCCTCGCGGAGCGGATCCGCGAGGGCATCCGCGAGGCGGGCGGGATCGTCCTGGAGTTTCCCGTCCACCCGATCCAGGAGACCGGCAAGCGGCCGACCGCCGGCCTCGACCGCAACCTCGCCTATCTCGGGCTCGTGGAACTGCTCTACGGCTACCCCCTCGACGGGGTCGTGCTGACCACGGGCTGCGACAAGACCACCCCGGCCTGCCTGATGGCGGCCGCCACCGTGAACATCCCGGCCATTGCCCTGTCGGTGGGTCCGATGCTCAACGGCTGGTTCAAGGGCCAGCGCACCGGATCGGGCACGATCGTCTGGAAGGCCCGCGAGATGCTGGCGGCCGGCGAGATCGACCACGACGGCTTCATCAAGCTGGTGACCTCGTCGGCGCCCTCGACGGGCTTCTGCAACACGATGGGCACCGCCACGACGATGAACACGCTGGCCGAGGCGCTCGGCATGATGCTGCCCGGCTCGGCCGCGATCCCGGCGCCCTACCGCGACCGGCAGGAGGCCGCCTACCTGACCGGGAAGCGCGTCGTCGCCATGGTGGCCGAGGACCTGAAGCCCTCCGACATCCTGACCCGCGACGCCTTCCTCAACGCCATCGCGGTCAATTCCGCGATCGGCGGCTCGACCAACGCGCCGATCCACCTCGCGGCGATCGCCCGCCACATGGGGGTCGCGCTCGACATCGCGGACTGGCAGACCCACGGCCTCGACGTGCCGCTCCTCGTCAACCTGCAGCCGGCGGGCGCCTATCTCGGCGAGGATTACTACCGCGCCGGCAGCTTGCCCGCGGTGGTGGCGCAGCTCATGCGCCGCGGCCTGATCCGCGAGGGCGCCCTCACCGTGAACGGGCGCACCCTCGGCGACAATTGCCGCGGCGCCGCGATCGAGGACGAGGACGTGATCCGGCCGATCGACCGGCCGCTCAAGGAGGCGGCGGGCTTCCTGGTCCTGCGCGGCAACCTGTTCGACGCCGCGGTGATGAAGACCAGCGTCATCGGCGCGGAGTTCCGCAGCCGCTACCTGTCGAACCCGGAGGATCCGGACGCCTTCGAGGGCCCCGTCGTGGTGTTCGACGGGCCGGAGGATTACCACGCCCGGATCGACGACCCGAGCCTCGGCATCACCGAGGAGACCCTGCTGGTCATGCGTGGGGCCGGGCCCGTGGGCTACCCGGGGGCGGCCGAGGTGGTGAACATGCGCCCGCCCGCGCAGCTGATCCGGGCCGGCGTGCACGCGCTGCCCTGCCTCGGCGACGGGCGCCAGTCCGGCACCTCCGGCTCGCCGTCGATCCTCAACGCATCGCCCGAGGCAGCGGCCGGCGGCGGCCTCGCCCTCCTGCGCACCGGTGACCGGGTGCGGATCGACCTGCGCCGCGGCACCGCCGACATGCTGGTCGACGCCGACGAGATCGCGCGGCGGCGCGCGGCCCTGGAGGCGGCGGGCGGCTACGCCTATCCGGCCTCGCAGACCCCCTGGCAGGCGATGCAGCGCGCCGCGGTGGGGCAGATGCACACCGGGGCCATCCTCGAGGGCGCCGAGGCGTTCCAGCGCATCGCGCAGACGCGGGGCGTGCCGCGCGACAACCACTGAGGCCACTCGGGCCACTCGGGCGATGCCCGCGCCGGCGGCGCCCCGCCGCCGGCACCGTCAGGGCCGCATCGCCAGCTCGGTGTCGGCGAGGGCGAGGCGGACCAGCTCGGTCATCGTCGCGCGGGCGGCGTCCGGGTCGCCCGCCACGATCGCGTCGTAGAGGGCGCGGTGATCCGGCATCGGGTCCCGGGGCAGGCCCTGGCGGCGGTGCTTGAAGATCGTCGTCCACGTGACTGCGGCGGCGATGGAGCTCGACAGGGCGATCAGCGCGCCGTTGCGGGCCGCTTCCAGGATCGTGTTGTGGAAGGCCTGGTCGGCCGCCCGCCCGGCCTCGGTGGCGAGGCCGTGGCGGCCCATCTCCTCCAGGGCGTGGCCCATCCGGGCGATGTCGAGGCCGGAGCGCCGCTCGGCCGCGAGCGCGGCCGCGGCCGGCTCCACGATCATCCGCAGCTCGAACAGGTCGCGGATGAAGGACTCGCTCGGCTCCGACTCGAAGGCCCAGGCCAGGATGTCGGGATCGAGCAGGTTCCAGCGGCTGCGCTGGCTGACGCGGGTGCCGGTGCGCGGGCGGCTCTCCACGAGCCCCTTCGCGCTCAGGATGCGGATCGCCTCGCGATAAGCGGTGCGCGAGACGTTCAATTTCTCAGAGAATTCGATCTCGCCGGGCAGCACATCCCCGGGCGCGTAGCGGCCGCCGAGGATCGCCGCGCCCAGATCGCGGGCGACCGAGCCGTGGATGCGGCGCGACCCCGAGGCGAGGGGCAGCGTCACGTTCTCCGAGCTCCGCTCCTGCCTCACCGCATCCACCTCCGGTCCGGGCCACCGGGTCGGGGCAGGAACGGCGTGATCGTATCCTGAAGTTGTAGGAGCGCAAAGAGGAACGCCCGCCGCACCGGGACCGCGGCCGCACTTGCGGCCGGGAGCGAACTGCTCTAGCTTATTTGTATTAGTAGTGAACCGCTAGGGCCCGTCTCGGTCCGCGGCGGCGTCCCGAGCGGCGCCGCCGAATCGGCCACGGCCGCGGTCTTCCGGGCCGCCGGCCCCGCGGAGGTCGAGGCCGCCTGCGCCCCGGCGGAGGCGGCGTTCCCGCACGTCTCCGGGGCGCCCCTGGAAACACGCGCGCGCTGTCGCGAGGCTGTCGCCGACGGCATCGCCGAACTCGGTGCGCCGCCGATCGAGCGGGCGATGGCCGAGGCGGGCCAGCCGCGCGCGCGGGTCGAGGGCGAGCGCGCCCGCGCGGTTGGGCAGCCGCGCCTGTTCGCGGATCCGGTCCGCTCCGCCCGCAGGTCCGGCCGGGTCATGGCGAAGGGCTGGCCGACCGGCGCGGAGGTCGCCCCCGCGATGGTGCAGGGCGGCCCGTTCCCGGCGACCTCGGACGGCCGCAGCAGCGCGGTCGGACCGCCGGCGATCGAGCGCTTCCTGCGCCCGGACAATCCCCGGCACCGCGCGCGCCGGATCGACAGTGCTCGCGCCCCGCAACCCGGCCGCTGACAGGCCGCCGCGCGACCCTCGACGGCCGCGCGTTCAGGACGCCCCGAAGCGGGCATCCCCGGGAGGACACAGATGGGACGATCACTCCTACAATTCCGCGCGGCCGACGGGCAGCGGGCCGTCGCGCTGCTCGCCGACGGCCGGGCGCGGCGGGTGCTCGGCGTCGACAGCGTGCTCGCCCTGGCGCACAGGGCCCTCGCGGCGGGGGACGATCTGACCGCGACGGCGGAGCACGCGGGGCTCGGCGCGCCCGTCGATCTCGACGCGGTCCGGCTCCTGCCGCCCATCGACCACGCCGATCCCGCGCACCTGATGCTGAGCGGCACCGGCCTGACGCATCTCGGCTCCGCCGAGGGCCGCGACGCGATGCACCGCGCGGCCGCGACCGACCCGGCGCCGACCGATTCGATGCGCATGTTCCGGATGGGCGTCGAGGGCGGGAAGCCGGCGCCGGGCGAGACCGGCGCGCAGCCCGAGTGGTTCTACAAGGGCGACGGCTCCGGCCTCGTCGCCTGCGGCGAGCCGCTGGTCTCGCCGGCCTTCGCCCGCGACGGCGGCGAGGAGCCGGAGATCGCCGGGATCTACCTGATCGACGCCGACGGAACGCCGGTGCGCCTCGGCTTCGCCCTGGCGAACGAGTTCTCCGACCACGTGACCGAGCGCGGCAACTACCTGTGGCTCGCCCATTCCAAGCTCCGCCCGGCCGCCCTCGGCCCGGAGCTGTGGCTCGGGGCCCTGCCGCCGGACGTGCGCGGCACGAGCCGCATCCTGCGCGACGGAGCCGTGCTCTGGGAGAAGCCGTTCCTGTCCGGGGAGGCCAACATGTCCCACAGCATCGCCAATCTGGAGCGGCACCACTTCAAGTACGCGCCGTTCCGGCGCCCCGGCGACGTGCACGTCCACTTCTTCGGGACCGCGACCCTGTCGTTCAGCGACGGCGTCGCGACCCGGCCGGGCGACGTGTTCGAGATCGCGGCGGCGCCGTTCACGCGGCCCCTGCGCAACCCGCTGGCGATCGCGCCGGCGGACGCGCCGTCCGTGCGGGTGCTCTGACATGGCGGCCCCGATCCGCATCGGCCTCGTGGGCGTCGGCAAGATCGCCCGCGACCAGCACCTGCCGGCCATCGCCGCCTCGCCGGACTACGCGCTCGTGGCGGTGGCGAGCCGGCACGGCGGCCTCGACGGGGTGCCGAGCTACGCCACCCTGGAGGCGATGCTGGCGGCGCACGGCGACCTCGACGCCGTCGCCCTGTGCCAGCCGCCGCAGGCGCGGTGCGCGGCGGCCCTGGCGGCGATCGCGGCGGGCCGCCACGTCTTCCTCGAGAAGCCCCCGGGCGCGACGCTGGCCGAGGTCGGGCTCCTGGTCGCGGCCGCGCGGGACCGGGGCGTGAGCCTGTTCGCGAGCTGGCACTCCCGCTACGCGCCGGGGGTGGAGCCCGCCCGCCGGTGGCTGTCGGGCCGCAGGATCCGGTTGGTGGCGATCGCCTGGCTGGAGGATGTCCGGCACTGGCACCCGGGCCAGGACTGGATCTGGGACGCGGGCGGGATGGGCGTGTTCGATCCGGGGATCAACGCCCTGTCGATCGCCACCCACATCCTGCCGCCGTTCTTCCTCACCGGCGCGACCCTGTCGGTGCCGGCGAACCGGCAGGCGCCGATCGCCGCCGACCTGCACTTCGCGGACGTCGCCGGCACCCCGATCCGCGCCCGGTTCGACTGGCGCCAGACCGGGCCGCAGACCTGGGACATCCGCGTCGAGACCGACGACGGCCCCCTGGTCCTGTCGCGGGGCGGGGCCGCCCTGTCGATCGCCGGCCGCGACCAGCCGCTCCCGCCCGAGGCGGAGTACCGCGGCCTCTACGACCGCTTCGCCGCCCTGGTCCGCTCCGGCACCAGCGACGTCGACCTGAATCCGCTGATCCACGCCGCCGACGCCTTCATGCGCGGCGAGCGCCGCGCGGTGGAGGCCTTCACGGACTGACCGGGAGGCCCCCTGCGAGACACGAACGCGACAGAGCCAGGCAAGGCCGCGCGGTAAAGGGGGAGTCACACATGGGAAAGCATCGGGGCAAGCATCGGGCAAAGCATTGGCGATGGGCCGCGCTCGCGTTCTGCGCCGCGTCGGTCACGGCGGGCGCGCGCCCGGCAGTCGCGCAGGTCGAGGCGACGGCCCCGGACGGGGGACCGTCCCTGGTCAATCCGGGACCGAAGGCGAGCCCGGCGCAGAAGGCCCGGTATCGGGCGAACCGCGCCCGGCGGCGGGTCATCCGGGAGGCGCGGAGCTTCTCGGGCGCCAGCAGCGCCGCCGCCAGCCTCGACGTGCAGGGCAGCAGCGCGACGCCGCCCAGCCTGCCGCCGGGCACCCTCGATCTCGGCAACGGGATCAGCATGGTCCTGAACTACACGGGGGAGTTCGCCGCCAACCCGTCCGGCGGCATCCGGCAGGGATCGGCCTATGCGGGCCAGATCGTGTTCGGCCTCGACGCCGATCTCGGCCGCCTCGCCGGCATCGACGGCGGCTCGGTCCACACGATCGTCACCCAGCGCCACGGCCGGAGCTTGGCGCAGGATGACATCGGCTTCAACGGCAGCGTGCAGGAGATCTACGGCGGCGGCCAGACCGCCCAACTGACGCTGCTGTCCTACGAGCAGAAGCTGTTCGACAACCGCCTCGACATCGAGGTCGGCCGCCTGCTCGCCAACCCCAACTTCCTGGCCTCGCCGCTCTACTGCAACTTCCAGAACAACGCGACCTGCGGCGCGCCCAAGTCCATCTTCAAGCTGACGAACTTCACCTACTGGCCGATCGCGACCTGGGGCGGACACGCCAAGGCCTGGGTCACCGACAGGGTGTTCCTGCACGCCGGCATCTACGAGGTGAACCCGCGCGACCAGCTGCCGACCCGGAACGGCGTCGACTGATCGACCAGCGGCGCCACCGGATACCTGGTGCCGGTGGAGATCGGCTACTCGACCAATTTCGGCAACGACCCGCTGCCGCGCAACTACAGCATCGGCGCCGTGTTCGACCGGTCGGACTACACGGATCCCGTTCTCGACCGGCGGGGCGCCGCCCAGGTCTTCAGCGGCCTCGACCCGCTGACCCGGTTCGGGCGGTCGGCGGTCTACGCCCGCTTCGACCAGATGGTCTGGCGGCCGGATCCGAACGGCGTCCAGGGCCTGTCGGTGTTCGGCGTCGCGATCGGCGGGACCGGCGGACGGCAGACCCAGGATTACTTCCTGGAGGGCGGCGCCGTGCTGACCGGCACCTTCCCGGGCCGGCCCTACGATACCCTCGGCCTCGTCTTCGCCATGGAGAAGCTCTCGCTCCTGGGCACGGCCAACATCCGGGCGGCGCGCGCGTCGCTGGGACTCGGCACCCGGACCGTCGAGTCCCTGCAGACCATCCTCGAGCTGAGCTACGGCATCCAGCTCACCCCGGCGGTGCGGCTGATGCCGAACCTGCAATACGTGATCGACCCGGACCAGACCCGCTTCCCGTTCCGCCCGAAGCCGATCCCGGACGCCTTCGTGATCGGCGCGAAGCTGTCGGTGGACCTGTTCACCCTGGCCGGCCTCGCGAAGGGCCCGGGCAGCCAGTGACGCCCTGACCGCCCCGGCGCCCGCTCCCTGCGGGCGCCGGGCACGCGGACCCGGGCGGGGGAGGGGCCGTCCCGCGACCGCGAGGCCCGTACACGCCGGCTCCCGGACCCGCGGGGGCAGCGGCCGCGCCGCGCCCGTCGGGCAGGCGCGCCGTGCCGGCCGCGCGGCGGCGTTTCGCGCTGCGCGCGGCTTCGTGTACGAGACCGGGCTCCGCGTACCGTCGCGCGGTCGACGGGCCGCCCGCCCGTGGGACGACGGCAGAGACCTCGACATGGCAGTGACCGATCACGACGCGGCACCGGTCTCCACCGGGGTGACCGGCCTCGACCATATCCTGGCCGGCGGCTACGCGTCCCAGCGCTCGCACCTCATCGAGGGGCGGCCCGGATCCGGCAAGACGACGCTGGCGATGCAGTTCCTCCTCGACGGCGTGCGCCGGGGCGAGCGCTGCCTGTACATCACGCTCTCGGAGAGCCGGCGCGAGCTCCTGAACGTCGCGGAGCGCCACGGCTGGTCCCTCGACGGCATCGAGATCTGCGAGCTCGTCGCGCCGGAACTCAGCCTCGACCCCGGGCAGCAGCAGAGCCTCGTCCACTCGTCCGACCTCGAGCTCGGCGAGACCGTCCGGATGGCGATCGCCGAGATCGAGCGGCTCAAGCCGCAGCGCGTGGTGTTCGACAGCCTCTCGGAGATCAGGCTGCTCTCGCAGGGATCGCTGCGCTACCGCAGGCAGGTCCACGCCCTGCGCAGCTTCCTGCTCATCCAGAACACCACGGCGCTGCTCCTCGACGATCTCACCGCCGAGACGGACGACCTGAACCTGCACAGCCTCAGCCACGCCGTGATTCGGCTGGAGCAGCTTGCGCCCCTGTACGGCGGCGAGCGGCGGCGCCTGCGTGTGATCAAGATGCGCGGCACGCCGTTCCGGGGCGGGTTCCACGACTACGTCATCCGGCGCGGCGGCCTCACGGTGTTCCCGCGCCTCGTCGCGGCCGAGCATCTCGGCACCTTCCCCGACGCTCAGTGCGGCACGGGCAGCCCCGAACTGGACCAGTTGCTCGGCGGCGGCCTCGACCGGGGCACCAGCACGATGCTGATCGGGCCGTCCGGCGTCGGCAAGTCGACGGTGGCGCTCACCTGCGTCACCGCGGCGATCGCCCGCGGCGAGCGCGCGCTGATCCTCAGCTTCGACGAAACCACCGGCGTCCTCAGTCGCCGGGCCCGCGGCCTCGCCATGCCGATCGAAGACGCGATCGTCGCCGGAGCGCTCATCGTCGAGCAGATCGACCCGGCCGAGGTCTCGCCCGGCGAACTCGCCGACATCGTCCAGAACGCGGTCGAGCACCGGGGCGTGACGACGGTCGTGATCGACTCCCTGACCGGCTATCACAACGCCATGCCGGAGGAGAATTACCTGCTCCTGCAGATGCACGAGCTGCTGACCTACCTGAACCAGCAGGGCGTGCTCTCGCTCCTCGTCCTAGCCCAGCACGGCATGATCGGGGCGATGGGCGCGAATGTCGACCTCACCTACCTCAGCGACACGATCCTGCTGTTCCGCACCTTCGAGGCCGACGGGCGGCTGCGGCGCGCGATCTCGGTCGTGAAGAAGCGGACCGGCAGCCACGAGGACACGATCCGCGAATTGCGGATCGACTCCGGCGGGATCCGCGTTGGCGAACCGCTCAGCGCGTTCCGAGGTATCATGACCGGCGTTCCGACATTCGAGGGTGAGCGGTCGTCGCTCCTGCCGACCCGCGCGGCTGATGACCGAGGCTGAACTGCCGGTTCTCATCTTCGCGCCGGGTGGCCGCGACGCCGCCGTCGCCGCGGCGATCCTCGGCGAAGCGCGGATCGCGACACAGGTGTGCGCCAGCCTCGCGGACGTGGTCTCCCGGCTCGACACGGCCGCCTGCGCGGTGCTCACCGAGGAGGCGCTGCTGTCCTCGAACCGCCAGACCCTGGCGGACTGGATCGCCGCGCAGCCGCCCTGGTCCGATTTCCCGTTCATCCTCCTGCGGCTGCGGGGCGCCGAGCCCAACGCGCAGCTGACCGATATGCTCGGCAACGTCAGCGTGCTGGAACGCCCGTTCCACCCGGCGACGCTGGTCATGGCGGCCCGCTCCGCCCACCGCGCCAAGCGCCGGCAGCTCGAGGCGCGCGCCCATCTCGAGGAGCGCGAGCGCACGACCGAGCGGCAGGCGCTCCTGATCCGCGAGCTGCATCACCGGGTGAAGAACACGCTGGCCACCGTGCAGGCGCTGCTCGGGGCCTCGGCCCGGTCAGCGACCAGCGTCGACGCGTTCTACGCGTCGTTCTCTGCGCGGGTGATCTCGCTGGCCAAGACCCACAATCTCCTGACCGAGGATTACTGGCAGCAGGCGCCCCTGCGCGAGATGCTGATGAACGAGCTCGGGCCCTACAACGACGTCGAGGGCGCCCGCATCCAGCTGGACGGCCCCGCGATCGACCTGATGGGCGACCTCGCGGTCCCGACCGGCATGGCCATCCACGAGCTGACCACCAACGCGGCCAAGCACGGTGCCCTGTCGGTCCCGGAGGGCCGGATCGCGATCCGGTGGGATATCGAGCAGACGCCGGCCGCTCGCATGCTCCACCTCGACTGGACCGAGCGGGGTGGTCCGGCCACGGCGGTGCCGACGCGGAAGGGCTTCGGCTCGACGCTGCTGCAGCGTGTCCTGAAGGTCCAGTGCCAGGCGGACATCGCCTTCGATTTCCAGCCGGCCGGGCTGCACTTCACCATGCGGGCGCCGCTGCCCGAGACGCGCGTCGTCCCGGCGTACTGAGGCGGTCAGGGTTCCGGACCCGGCGCCGCGCTGGTCGCGGGGTGTGCGCTTTCACACAGAAGTGTCTTGCCTTCTGCGGTTCTGATCGAACTTATCGCAGGTGCGAGATTTAGGATGTCGCAGCACAGCGATACGTCTTGCGATGAATAGATTTGCTCCTCTCGTGGCGGCCGCACTGGCCTGGGCCGTGTTCGGTACCTGGGCCGAAGCCCGTCGCTCGTCCTTGCAGAAGGACGTTCCGGCACTCCGCCCGGGGATCGAGGCCGATCTGGCCGCGAGAAACTGTCCGGCCGTCCGGATCGACACGGAGCGTTTCCGTCAGTTCTCGCGCGAGAACCATCTGAACCACGCGGACTTCTTCACGAAGAAGCGCTCGATCGCCCTGCAGCACGACCTCGACGCGGAACTGGCGCAGCTCCGGGAGCGTCCGGAGGAGGCCTGCGCGCAGATGTGGACCAAGTACGGCGACGACGGCACCGTGCAGCACCTCCTCGTCCGCAAGTAGGCACCGCCTGTTGATCCGGAGCCGCAGGGCGGGTCGACGACGACGACGCTGGCGACCGCGAGGGTGTCAGCGCGGGTGGCGTTCCGGTCGCGTCGGCCTCCCCCGCTGCCCCGGATCCCGGGCCTAGCGATTCGGTTCCGAGTCCGCCCACGTATCGAGAACACGCTTCTCCCGCCGGGCGCGTTGAGAGAATAAAACCCCGTCTCTCGCGCCAATGAACCGCCGACACGCAATATCTCGCGCCCATCCCGCGCGGCGATCGAGATGAAATTCCATATTGGACGCCCGGTTTCGGGGAGAACGTTTTTCCTTCACCGGGCAATTGGGAACGCCGTTTCATTGACGGCGGAAGTCGCAGCCATCAATTCTAGCGGCCTGTTCGGATGTCCGGCCGCGCAACCTCCGCTCTTCGGAGACGGTGCGGTCCGTCATCCCGTCTCACAGCAAGGCATCCGGAATGACACGACCGAGACTCGTCGGGCTGAGCGCCAACGTGCAGCGGCCCTCGAAGACCCGCACGCTGGTGGATGCCGTGCTCCGCGAGGCCAGCGCCCAGGCCTCTCTCGACGCGGAGATCCTCGACTTCGTCGATGCCGGGACCAGCCTCGGCGCCGCCTGGACCCGCGACCAGCTCGCGCCGGCCGCGCGCGGCGTGCTCGCGGCCATCGAGGAGGCGGACGGGCTGATCGTCGGCTCGCCGGTCTACAAGGGCGCCTATACCGGCCTGTTCAAGCACCTGTTCGACCTGGTCGATCCGGGGGCGCTCGCCGGGAAGCCCGTGGCGATCGTGGCCACGGGCGGCGGCGCGCGCCACGCCCTCGTGGTCGAGCACGCGTTCCGGCCGCTCTTCGGCTTCTTCGGGGCGCTCCAGATCCCGACCGCGGTCTACGCCTCCGATCCCGATTTCAGCGACGGCGCGCTGACGGAGGCCGGGGTGCGCGCCCGCGCCCGCGAGGCCGGCGGGCAGCTCGCCGCGCTGCTCGTGCACCGGGCGGCCGCGGCGCCACTCACCCTCGCCGCCGCCGAGTGAGCCGGCCGATGCTCGACCGTCGCGCCCTGCTGGCCGCCCTCGCGGCCCTGCCCCTAGCACCGGCCCTCGCGCCGGCTCTCGTCCCGGGCGCCCGGGCGGCCGAGCCCGGCGTGCTGCGGATCGGCTACCAGAAGAACGGCATCCTGGTCGTCGCCAAGCAGCAGAAGATCATCGAGAAGCGCCTGGAGCCCCTCGGATACGCGGTGCGCTGGGTCGAGTTCTCCTTCGGGCCGCCGCTTCTGGAGGCCCTGTCGCTGGACGGGATCGATCTCGGCCAGACCGGCGACGCCCCGCCGATCTTCGCCCAGGCCGCGCGCTCTAACCTCGTCTACGCGGCCGCCCAGGAGGCCGGCGGCTCCGGCGCCGGGATCCTGCTGCCGAAGGGCTCGGAGATCCGCAGCCTCGCCGAGCTCAAGGGCAAGCGCGTCGCCTTCGCCAAGGCGTCGAGCTCCCACAACCTGACCATCGCGGCGCTGGAGAAGGCCGGCCTGAGCTACGCCGACATCGAGCCGGTGACGCTGGCGCCCGCGGATGCCGCGGCCGCCTTCGCCCGGGGCAGCATCGACGCCTGGACGATCTGGGACCCGTACTTCGCCATCGCCGAGCAGGGGGAGGGCGTGCGCGTGCTGGTGCGCGCCACCGACGTCACCCCGCAGAACAACTTCTTCCTGGCGAGCCGGCCCTTCGCGGAGAGCCGGGCCCCGGTCCTCACCGCGGCGATCGACGCCCTGGGCGAGGTGGCGGCCTGGTGCACGCAGAATCGCGGCGCGGTGGCGGAACTCCTGTCGCAGGGCACCGGCGTGCCGCTGGCCGCGACGCGGCGGGCGGTGGACCGGACCGACTACGTGATCGGACCGATGACCGACCGCGTCGCCGCCGAGCAGCAGCGGGTCGCCGACCGCTTCCACGCCCTGAAGCTGATCCCCAAGCCGATCCGCATCGCCGACGCGGTCTGGACGCCCCCCGCCCGCAACGGCTGAGACCGACCGCAGAGAGCCATGACCGACCGATCGCCCCGCGCGCTGTCCCTGTCATCCGCCGGCGCCCCGAATCGCCGCCTCCTCCTGTCCGCCGGCCTCGGCCTCGCGGCGGCCGCGCTGCTGCGGCCCGCCCGCGCGGCCGGCAGCATCCGGATCGGCTACCAGAAATACGGGTCCCTCGTGCTGCTGAAGGCCCGCGGCACCCTGGAGAAGGCCCTCCAGCCCCTCGGCACTGCGGTGGCGTGGTCCGAGTTCCCGTCCGGCCCGCCGCTCCTGGAGGCGCTGAATGCCGGGGCGATCGATTTCGGCTCGGCCGGCGAGGCGCCGCCGATCTTCGCCCAGGCGGCGAGCCCGGAGCTGCGCTACGTGGCCGCCGAGCCGCCGGCGCCGCGGGGCGAGGCGATCCTCGTGCCCAAGGACAGCCCGATCCGCAGCGTCGCCGACCTGCGCGGCAAGACCGTCGCCCTCAACAAGGGATCGAACGTCCACTACCTGCTGGTGCGCGCTCTGGAGCAGGCGGGCGTCCCCTACGACGCGGTGACGCTCGCCTACCTCGCGCCGGCCGACGCCAACGCCGCCTTCGTGCGCGGCTCCGTCGATGCCTGGGTGATCTGGGACCCGTTCCAGGCCGCCGCCGAGCGCGCCACGGGCGCCCGGGTCCTGGTCGACGGGCGCGGGGTCGACGGGCACGCGCTCGCCCCCAACCGCCAGTTCTACCTGTCCCGGCGCGGCTTCACCGACACCAGTCCCGCGATCGTCTCGGCCGTGCTGCAGGCGATCGGGGAGATCGACGCCTGGGCCGAGGGCCATGCCGACGCCGTGGCGGCGGAACTGGCGCCCTCGGTGGGCATCCCCGCGCCGGTCCTCGCCGTGGCGCTCGGCCGCCTGTCCTACGGCGTCGCGCCCCTCGACGCGGCCGCGATCGCCGACCAGCAGAAGGTCGCCGACAGCTTCCACCGTCTCGGGCTCCTGCCGAAGCCCGTCCGGGTCGCCGACGCGGTCTGGACGCCGCCCGGGCCCGCGGACGCCCTCAAGTCCGAGAAGCGGACGGAGAACCGCTGATGCGCCCCTCGAAGCTCGATCGCCTGCGCGACTCCGCGGTGCCCTGGCTGCTGCCGGCCGCCATCCTGCTCGGCTGGCAGGCCGCGGTCTCGGCCGGCCTCGTCTCCAACCGCTTCATGCCGGCGCCCCTCGACGTGGTCCGGGCCGGCTGGGAGGCCGGGCGGACCGGGGAGCTCTGGACCAATCTCGGCGTCAGCACCCTGCGGGCGCTGGCGGGCTTCGTGATCGGCGGCGGCATCGGCTTCGGGCTCGGCCTCGCCAACGGCCTGTCGCGCCTGTCGGAGCGGCTCACCGACACCTCGGTGCAGATGGTGCGCAACGTGCCCCACCTGTCGCTGATCCCGCTGGTGATCCTGTGGTTCGGCATCGGCGAGGAGGCCAAGCTGTTCCTCGTGGCGCTCGGCGTGTTCTTCCCGATCTACGCCAACACCCTGCACGGCATCCGCTCGGTGGATCCGGGCCTCGTGGAGATGGGCCGGGTCTACGGCATGTCCCGCACCGAGCTGTTCACCCGCGTGGTGCTGCCCGGCGCCCTGCCGTCGATCTTCGTGGGCCTGCGCTACGCGCTGGGCATCATGTGGCTGACGCTGATCGTCGCCGAGACGATCTCGGCCTCGTCGGGGCTCGGCTACATGGCCATGCAGGCCCGGGAGTTCATGCTGGTCGACGTCGTCGTGCTGGCGATCCTGATCTACGCCGCCCTCGGCAAGTTCGCCGACGCCCTGACCCGCCAGCTCGAGCGCGCCTGCCTCGCCTGGAATCCCGCCTACAGGAGCGCCTGATGCTGCTCGACGCCGTCCGCCGCGAGGCGCTTCCCGACCCGGGCACGGACCCGCGCCCGGCGCCCGGCCCCGCCCGGGGGCACAGGCAAGCGGATCTGCCCGCGGATCTGCCCGCGGATTCGCCCCCCTCGCCGCCGGCCCGCGGGATCGCCGTCACCGTCCGCGACCTGGACAAGAGCTTCGACGGCACCGCCGTCATCGAGGGCCTGAACCTGTTCCTGCCGGCCGGCGGGTTCACCGCGGTGGTCGGCCGCTCCGGCTGCGGCAAGAGCACCCTGCTGCGCCTCATCCTCGGGCTCGACACGCCCACGGGCGGGCGGATCGACCTGGAGGGGCCGGAACGCTCCCCGCGCCGGTCCGAGCCGCCGAAGCGGATCATGTTCCAGGAGCCGCGGCTGCTGCCCTGGGCGCGGGTCGTCGACAACGTGGCGGTCGGCCTGTCGGGGCACGGCTCCCGGGCCGAGCGCCGGGAGCGGGCGCTCGCGGCGCTCGCCGAGGTCGGCCTCGCCGACAAGGCCGGGCAGTGGCCCGCCACCCTGTCGGGCGGCCAGCGCCAGCGCGTGGCCCTGGCCCGGGCGCTGGTGAGCCGGCCGGGCCTTCTCGCCCTCGACGAGCCGCTGGGCGCCCTCGACGCCCTGACCCGGATCGGCATGCAGGACCTGATCGAGCGGATCTGGCGGGCGCAGGGGTTCACCGCGCTCCTCGTCACGCACGACGTCGCCGAGGCCGTGGCGCTGGCCGACCGCATCCTCGTGGTCGAGGCCGGCCGGATCGCCCTCGACCTGCGGGTCGACGTGCCGCGGCCGCGCCGGCGCGGGGATCCGGACCTCGCCCGCCTCGAGGGCCGCATCCTCGATCACCTGCTCGGATCGCAGCCGACCGCCTGAACGCGGGGCCGCCGTTTCCCGGAAGCGGCGGCCCGCCCTAGCTCTCGACGATCACCGGACCCGCGCAGTCGGGTCCGGCTTTTCCGCATCCGGCCACCGGGCCGCACAGGAGATTCCGATGACAGCAGCCAATGACGGGCGCGCCGACGTCCTCTGGTTCCTGCCGACCCACGGCGACGGCCGCTATCTCGGCGCGCGGGAGGGGGCCCGGGACGTCTCGCTCAGCTATCTCCGGCAGATCGCGCAGGGGGCGGACGAGCTCGGCTATTACGGCGTGCTGCTGCCCACCGGACGCTCCTGCGAGGATTCCTGGATCGTCGCCTCGGCGCTGGCGCCGCTGACCAAGCAGCTGCGCTTCCTCGTGGCGGTGCGGCCGGGCCTGATGGAGCCCTCCGCGGCGGCCCGCATGACCGCGACCCTCGACCGGATCTCGGACGGGCGCCTCCTGATCAACGTCGTCACCGGCGGCGACCCGGTGGAACTCGCCGGCGACGGCGTGTTCCTGTCCCACGACGAACGCTACGCCGTCACCGACGAGTTCCTGACGATCTGGCGCGGCCTGCTCGCGGGCGAGACCGTGACCTTCCGGGGCGATCACCTGCGCACCGAGAACGGCCGGCTGATCTTCCCGCCGGTGCAGAAGCCCTATCCGCCGCTCTATTTCGGCGGCTCGTCGGCGGCCGGCATGGCGGTCGCGGCCGAGCATTGCGACGTCTACCTGACCTGGGGCGAACCCCCGGCCCAGGTCGCCGAGAAGATCGCCGCCGCCCGGGAGGCCGCCGAGGCGAAGGGCAAGACCTTCTCGTACGGCATCCGCCTGCACGTCATCGCCCGCGAGACCGAGGCCGCGGCCTGGGAGGCCGCCGAGCAGCTGATCTCGAAGCTCGACGACGCCACCATCGCCAAGGCGCAGGAGACCCTGAAGCGGCAGGATTCCGTCGGCCAGAGCCGCATGATGGCGCTCCACGGCGGCAGCCGCGACAAGCTCGTGGTGGCGCCGAACCTCTGGGCCGGCGTCGGCCTCGTCCGCGGCGGCGCCGGGACGGCGCTGGTCGGCTCGGCCGACCAGGTCGCCGACCGGATGAAGGAGTACATCGATCTCGGGATCGACCGCTTCATCCTCTCGGGCTACCCGCACCTGGAGGAGGCCTACCGGTTCGCCGAGCTGGTCTTCCCGAAGCTGCCGCTGCGCGCCACGACCGGGCGGCCGGCCGGCAATGCCCGCAACGACGGCCCGTTCGGCGAGATCATCGCCAACGACCTCGTTCCGACCCGCCGCGTCAGCGCGCACTGACCGGCGGCCCCGCCGGCACGGGGCATGGCTGATCTGCGTTCGGGCAGCCCGGGCGTCATGGTCATGCCATCCTTGGCGCCCATCCGCACCGCCCATCGCCGCGCGACCCGCTCGCGCGGCCTGGACGAGCGTAGGATTTCGATGACTTCGACCAAGACGGCCCTCCTGGCCATCGGTCTGTGCCTCGGCCCCGCCGCGGCCTTCGCGGAGCAATCCCCGGCCCGGGAAGCCCTCAAGCAGTACTGCACCGGCGACTACATGGATTTCTGCAGCGCCTACGCGCCGGGTGGCCCGGAGGTCGAGGCCTGCTTCAAGGCCAACCTGAAGAAGCTCTCCCCGAACTGCTCGGCGGCGATCACCGCCTACAAGAAGGAGCAGCGGGCGACCAAGCGCGTCAGCGAGGCGCGCTGAGGGCCGAAGGCCCGTCGCGGCGGCCGCGACCCGGGAGCCCCCGACGGCGCGGCGGATCGGCCGATCCGCCGCGCGATCCACCGCGGCGATCCCACAATGCTGCCGCGCAGAAGCGGCCTGCACGATAATTTAAGCCGGCACCTGCCATCGGTTGAGAACTGGCGTGGCCAAGGTCAGGTCCTGCGATTCGGCGACGATCCGTGCACGTGATCGCACGGGATCTGCACCGGGATCTGCGATCTCCGCGCCCATCGGGATTTCGAGACGCGGGTACCGTGCCGATGACGACAACCGACCTGACGTCCGCCGGGACCGCATCCCCGGCCGGCGGCCGCGCGGCGATCCTGCGCGGGGCCCGCATCGGAGCGGCGGCGGCCGTCACCGTGATGGTGCTGCTCCTCGACCTCATCAGCTACTCCCAGCTCATCTTCTCGGGGCCGCTGGTGGAGAGCCGCGCGGCCGGCCTGTCGGCGCTGCTCGCGGCCTACGTGCTGGGCAGCCTCGTCTTCATCGCGCTGCGCCGCACCGCGCGGATCTCGCTGTCCTTCATCGGCGCGGCCGCGATCGTGCAGGCGGCGATCGCCTCGGCGGTCGCCGGGCAGCTCGAGGCCGCGGGCGTCACCGATCCGGAGACGGTCGGCCAGCTCGTGCTCGTCGCCTGCGGCGTCTCGACCTTCGCCACCGGCGTGATCTTCGCGTTGCTCGGCACCCTGCGGGCCTCCCTGCTGGTGCAGCTCCTGCCCTACCCGGTGCTCGCCGGCTTCCTCGGCGGCGTCGGCCTGCTGTTCCTGCGCAGCGGCGTGCAGATCGGCGGCCATGTCGACGACCCGCTCGCGGCCCTGCTCCACGCCGTCGATCCGGCGAACCTCGATCCGGGCCGGATCGATGCCGGGGCGCTCGCGCGCATCGCCCTGACCCTCGTGATCGGGTTCTGCGCCTTCTACCTCCCCCGGATCGTTCGGCACTGGGGGACCTACCCGACGGTGATCCTGTCGAGCCTCGCGGTGGTCCATCTCGGGCTGGCCTGGACGGGCACCAGCGTCGCCGCCGGGCAGGCATCGGGATGGCTGATCGAGCCGCTGCCGACGGGCACGCTGCTGCGGCCGCCCGCCATCGGCAGCCTGACGGCCTTCGATCCGCACCTGCTCCTGCCGATCTGGCCCAAGATCGCCACCCTGGTCGTCGTGGCGGTGATCATCCAGATCCTCTACGTGGTGAGCGTCGAGCTGGAGATCCGGCGCGACCTCGACATCGACCGGATGTTCGTCGCCTCGGGCGCCACCAACTTGGTCGGCAGCGTGTTCGGCAGCTCCGCGATGGGCTTCGGCCGGACCTCGACGCTGCTGCTGCACAACATCGGCGGCGGCCACTGGCTCGGCTGGTGGCTGACCCTCGCGGTCATGGCGGCGCTCCTCATCGTCGGCGCGAGCCCCCTGGCGCTGCTGCCCCGCCCGCTGGCCGGCGGCGCCCTGATCGCCATCGGCATCGGGCTCCTGTTCAACCTCGGCGTCGCCAGCCGGACCCTGCCGGGCTGGGAGATCGCCATCGCGCTGGTCGTGTGCACCGCCACCGCGTATTTCGGGGCCACCACGGGCTTCCTCGTCGGCGTCCTGCTGGCGATCCTGATCTTCGGGGTCCAGTACGGGCAGATCGGCGCGATCCGCCGGTCGCTCTCCGGGGCGGACCGGCGCAGCAGCGTGATCCGCGGCCCCGACGCCGCCGCGCGGCTCGAGGCGGCCGGCGGCCGGACCCGGATCTACACCCTGCAGGGCTACCTGTTCTTCCTCAACGCGCAGGCGATCTTCCGCCGGGCCGCCGCGGAGGCCGGGGATCTGCGCGTGCTGATCCTGGATTTCCGCGAGACCGTGGGACTCGACAGCTCGGCGCTGATCGCGTTCCGCAAGGTTGGCCAGCTCGCCGAGCAGCGGCGCTTCGAGGTGCTGCTGGTCCACGTGGATCCGGTCGCGCGCCTGCTGATCACCCGCAACGGCCTCACCGCCGACCCGCGTGTCCGGATCCTTGACACGCTGGACGAGGCCCTGCGCGCCGCCGAGGCGACGCTCCTGGCGGAGGCCGGCGGCGCCGGCCCAGGGGAAGTCGCCGTCTTCGCCCGGCACATGGCCGACCGGCTCGGCAGCACGTTCGGCCCGGACGACTTCGCGCCCTACCTGACGGTCCGCGAGCTCGCGGCGGGCGCGGCGCTGATGCGCCAGGGGGAGGCGGCCGATGCCCTCTACTTCCTGGAGCAGGGCCTCGTCTCCATCGAGATGGAGGTCCCCGGCCGCGGCAACCTGCGCCTGCGCACCACCACGGCCGGCACGGTGATCGGCGAGATCGCGCTGGTCCAGGGCGGGCGGCGCACCGCCACCGCCGTCGCCGAGAGCCCCTGCCGGGTGGTCGTCATCGACCGTGCCGCCCTCGCGCGGATGGAGCGGGAGCGCCCGGACCTCGCGCTCGCCTTCCAGCGCTTCCTGATCCTGGAACTGGCCGGCAAGGTCTCCGACACGAACCGGCTGCTCGAGGCCGAGATGCAGTGAGGCGCCCGGCGGCGCCCGCTCTCCCGGTCAGGGGTCAGGCCGCCGCCAGCACCACGGCGAGCCCGAGATGGGTGACTTGGTGCAGGAACTGGTCGATGCCGATCAGCCACCAGAACCAGGCGTCCGTGGCCGGCAGGCGGGTCCGCTGGCCGACCAGCACCTTGCCGCGATCGATCCCCGTGTGGATCGCGAAATCAACGAGCGCCAGCCACCACAGGGCCGGCTTCACCGCCAGCGCGATCGCCAGCGTGCCGAGGCCGTGCAGGCCGGTATGGGCGCAGAGGGGCGCGAGCCAGGCGGACGACCGCTGCTTGCCCTGCGCCATCCAGTTGGTCTGAAGGAAGAAGTCCGCCGCGAGGTGCTTCACGGCGAACGCCAGGACCAGCAGCGCGAAGGCACCCACCGGGACGAGCGTATCGACGGACGGCATCGCGGCCCTGGCTCTCCTGCCGCGATCCTGCGGGGACGGGTTCGGCGGCGCGCACCGCGCGCCGAATCGAGGAAGCGCCAGCATACACGCGCCGACGGACCCTGGCGCGACCGGAAATCCGGCGCGGCCGCCGGCCCGATCCCGGGCGTGGCACCGTGGAATGCAGAATCCGGAACGATTTCTCGCCCCGCGCCGGGACGAACGTCCAGATCTTTCATCTATTCCCTCGAACGGATGTCGATATTTCGAGTTTTAATAATTCTAATCCACGAAGATAGACGTTGTTACACAGAACAGCCGCGTGTTACGCGTCCCACCCGCACGCGCCGTGCCGATGGGAGCTTGTGAGCGGGACAGTGGCGACCTGGAACTGCGACGCCGGTCCCTCCGGCCACGGGATCGCCGCGGTCCCGCCGGGCCGGCCCGGCCGCCCTCCGCCCGGCGGATCATGGAACCTCGCGGCGTTCGAGCGCCATCGCGCCGCCTATCTGGCGCGGGCGCGCCGCATCCTCGGCTGCCCGGCCCAGGCGGAGGACGTCGTCCAGGACGTGCTGCTCCGGCTGATCGCCGATCCGCCCCTGGCCGAGACCGCGATCCAGGCCGCCTATGTCGGGCGGATGGTGCGCAACCTCGCCCTGGACCGGGCGCGGCGGCAGGGCCTCGAGCGGCGCCTGTTCACCGGCCTCGACGCCGCGCCGGACCCGGCCGATCCCAGCACCGGGACCCCCGAGGCGGCCGCGGCGTCGCGGGAATCCCTGCGGCAGGTGGAGGCCGCGGTGGCCGAGCTGCCGGAGCCGGTGCGCACGGTCTTCCAGCTCCACCGGGTCGAGGGCGTTCCGCAGATCGAGATCGCGACCCGGCTCGGGGTCTCGCGCGCGCTGGTGTGCGGCCTCGTGCGCCGCGGCCACCTGCACTGCCTCGCGGCCCTCGACCGGCGCTGCGCCGCCTGCCCGGCGCGCGCCGAGGCCCCAGGCCGGCAGCGGCGCCGGACCGCGCCCGTCGGCCAGGACCTCGGCCGCGGCCCGGCGCAGGCGATCATCAGCCCGCCGGCGACGGGCCCGTAGGCGGGGGCGGGGGTATCACCGGACGCTCACCCCTGTTCGCGGAGTGCGGTCTAGGCGGGCACCGCGGGAGGCCGCGGCACGGCGTCGGCGGCGGCCGCCCCCGGCACCCAGAGCCGGTCGCGCACGAAGTGCTCGCGCGACAGCGCGACCAGGGCCGCGCGCTTGTGGGGGAAGTCGACGGTCGCGATCGTCGCGAAGCCGGAGCCGTGGAGGTTCCGGATCTGCTGGGCGTGATCGGCCCGCGGCTCGCCGACGACGCGCTGCGTGCGCGGCTCGTCGAGGAACAGGTAGTGCATCAGCGACGGCAGCCAGGCCGAGAGCGCGGGCCGCCCGCGCACGGACGCGTCGCCGATCGCGACGTGCCAGCCGCGGTCGTAGGGGCCGGCCTCGTAGAGCGGCCCGAGGCGGCTCTCCCGCGCCCAGTACAGCTCGAAATAGCCGAACGGCCTGCCGTCGAGGCAGCCGAGCAGCGGCAGGGTCGCGGGGTCGGCCTGGAGCCCGGCGATGTAGGCGGCGTGCGCCTCAAGGGTGCCGGTCTCCTGCCAGATCGAGGCGATGCGGGGGTCGTTCATCCAGGTCGAGAACAGGGCGACGTCGCCGGGCTCCGTCATCGTGCGGAAGCTCAGACGCCGGTCGAGCCAGGGGATCGCCCGCGCGTAGACCGTGCCGGCCGGCGTCCGGGGCCGCAGCGGGTGGCGGCGGCCGGCCGTGGCGGTGAACAGCTCGGGGAAGGGCGGCCGGGCCCGCGGGAGCCAGCGGGCGGCGCATTGCCAGAGGAGCCCCGGCAGGATCTCGACCCCGTCGCCGTCACCGAGGGCCCGGGCCGCGCCGAGATCGAGCAGCCGTCCGGACGTCGCCGGATCGGCCGCGACGACGATGCGCAGGACCTGCATGTCCTGGGCGGTCAGCGCCTCGGCGCGCGCCAGGATCGCCTCCGCGGCCGCCGCCGGCGCGACCGGCTCGGCGAGGCGGATCACCGGCACTTCGCGGGTCCCCTCCAGGGTGAGGGACACCGGCGCGGCGTCCCGCGCGGTTTCCCGCGCCCCGTCATCGCACGTCCTCGGGGGATGCGCCCCCGCGTCGCGCATCCGCTGGCTCGAAGCGTCCGTCATCCGTCCTCCGCGCGTCGCCGGCACCTCCGCGTCGCCGGCACCTCCCTGACGGATGGGCCCGTCCGGCGTTCAGAGGTTTCGTGCGGGCGCCGTCCGCCGGCACCGGGTGCGACAGCATGAACGGCGCCCCGCCTCAACCGTCACTCCGTCGAAGCCCGAGCGGCGCAGGAGCGAGCGGATGGACAGGCACGGCCAGGAGGCGGGCGCGGACACGGCTGCGGAGGCAGGTCCGGGCACGGCCGGGGATACCGCCGAGGCCCGGGCGCCGTCCCCCGCGCGAGCCTCCGGACGGACGGCCGCCTGACATGCAGGCGCCCGAACCGACCTTCGAGACCCTGCGCGACGCCCATGTGGCGGCGCTCACCGGCTCCCTGATCGACGGCGTCGAGCACGGCCCCGGGGGCGCCGGCTACGTCTGGTCGCGCAGCATCCCGGACCCGACCGTGAACTTCGCCTTCGGCGTGCACCGTCCCGACCAGTTCGCCTGGGCGGGCGCGGCCGCCCTCGGGCGCGCGCGGGCGCCGGCCTTCCTGGCCCGGGACGACGGCGAGATCGCGCTGCTGCGCGCCCTGTTCGAGCCCGCGATCCTCTACCCGGCACGCTGGATGGTGGCGCGGGAGCTTCCGGCGCCGGCCCCGGCCGGCAGCGCCGTCACCGTGCAGGCGACGCCCGCGCCGGGGCCGGATTTCGAGAGGGTCTTCGCCCACCTGTCCGACGCGCCGGGCGTGCGGACGCATCTGCGCCGCTACTACATCCCGGCGCTGCGCGCGGCCCGGGGCCGGCACGGCCTCGTGACCCTGCACCTCGTCCTGCGCGACGCCGCCGGCCCGGCGGCCTGCGCCAGCCTCTACCTGCGCGGCGAGACGGCGGGCCTGTACAATGTCAGCACGCGGGCCGACCGGCAGCGCCGCGGCCTCGGCACCGCCGTGACGGTCGCGGCCCTGCGCGAGGCGCGGGCGCGGGGAGCCGCGCAGGTCTTCCTGCAATGCCCGGCCGACGGCAGGACCGAGGCCCTCTACGCGCGGGCAGGCTTCCGGACGGCCTGCGCGCCGACCCTGCTGTGCACGACCCCGCCCTGAACGGGACCTCTCAGAATGGCTCCGCGCCGTACCCGTCTGGCGTGAGGCCGAGGACGAACCCGATCTCCGCCTCCACGTCGCGCAGGACGAGCGCGCTGGCCGGGCCGGTCACGACCTTGCCCCGTCCCTCGATCCGGGCGCCGTAGCGACCGCGGGGTTCGAGGGCGGCCAGCGCCGCGAGGGCACGGCGCACCGCCCGCGGGTGGCGGACGCCGTTCTCGTCGCGCCAAGCCGCCTCCTCGCCGGGCCAGACCCGCCGGGGCAGGTGCTGCACGCCGGCGCGCGCGGGCGGCCGCAGGGCCGCGGCGAGGCGCGCGCGGAGCCTCACGGCCGGCCGATCCAGGCGGCGCGCAGGATCCGCAGGGGTGCGGCCGGCACGGGCCTCCGGACGGGCGCGAGCGGGAGCGCATCGAGCACCACCGCGCCGGCGAGCGCCGCGGCCAGGGGCGCGTAGTCGGCCAGATGCACGCCGTCCCGGTGGAGGCCCGGACCGGCGAGGCCGCCGGTGCCGGATCGCCACGGCGCGAACGGGTCGAAGAAGGTGCGGCCCCCCGCGGCGCAGAGTGCCGCGAGGCGATCCGAGAAGACCGCGACGGCGGCGGGATCGCGCCCGGTCGCCCCGGCACCGATCGGCGGGATCGCGGCGACGAAGACCTGCGCGGCCCAGGCCTCCAGGCGGCGCAGGATGTCCCGGACATCGGCCTCGAACCGGTCGACCACCCGGGCCCGCTCGGGATGGCGCCAGCGCTGTATGTCGTTGGTGCCGATGATCAGCACCGCGGCCGCGCAGCGGACCGGGACGCGCAGCGCCGCGAGCTGGCGGCCGCAATCGGTCGCGGTGCTGCCGCCGACCGCGACGTTGATGCAGGGCCGGCCGCCGAGATCCGGCGCGCCGACGAGCTCCGCGTGGGAATTGCCGGCGAGCAGCACGCTGCCGGGCGCGGCCGCCCGGAGGGCCGCGCGGATGCCGGGACGCCGCTCGGTGAAGCGGTGCCCGACGATCCGCCCGTGCCGCCAGTGCCGGGCCGCATTCTCGATCCAGTGGGCGCCCATGGCTGTCCTGATCAGGCGTGAGGGAGCGGCCGCTCCCGGACGGCCGGGACCGGAGGATGACGGGCGCGGGCCGGTCCGCAGCCCGGATACAGGGGACGACAGGTCACGCGCGGCCGAACGACTTGCCGCCGCGCGACGGATCACCGGATAAACTTCGCAGATACACGCGTTGATATGATCCCGTACATCGGATCGTCTACATCCCGTATATGTGGGAAAAAATCACACGTCAATCGCGGCGCGGGCGCGATCGGGCGCATGTGCCGGGCCGGACACCTTCCGGCGGCCGCGGCGCCGCGCTACCTCGGGACTCGCGGGGCGCCGTCGGCCGCCCGGGAGCGGCGGGGAGCCAGGATGGCGAGCGCGATGATCAGGGACCGGGTCTTCATCGTCACGGGCGCGGGCTCGGGCCTCGGGGAGGCGACGGCGCGGGGCCTCGCGGCGGCGGGGGCGCGGGTGGTCGTGGCCGACATCGCCCGGGAGGCCGGCGCCCGGGTGGCGGCGGACCTCGGGGCGCAGGCCCGGTTCGCCGAGACGGACGTCACCCGCGAGGCGGACGGCGCGGCGGCGGTCCGGACGGCGCTCGACGCGTTCGGGCACCTCCACGGGCTGGTGAACTGCGCCGGCATCGCGCCGGGGGAGAAGGTGGTCGGCCGCGACGGGCCGCACCGGCTCGAGACCTTCGCGCGGGCGGTCTCGGTCAACCTCGTGGGCACGTTCAACATGATCCGGCTGGCCGCCGACGCCATCGCCCGCGAGGCGCCGGACGCGGCCGGCGCCCGGGGCGTGATCGTGAACACCGCCTCGATCGCGGCCTTCGACGGCCAGATCGGGCAGGCCGCCTACGCGGCCTCGAAGGGCGGGGTGGTATCCATGACCCTGCCGATCGCCCGGGAGCTCGCCCGGCACGGCATCCGGGTGGTCACCATCGCGCCGGGCATCTTCGAGACCCCGATGATGGCGGGCCTGCCCCAGGACGTGCAGGACACGCTCGGCCAGAGCGTGCCGTTCCCGCCGCGCCTCGGCCGCCCGTCGGAATACGCGGACCTCGTCCGGCACATCTGCGAGAACCCGATGCTGAACGGCGAGACGATCCGGCTCGACGGGGCGCTGCGGATGCCGCCGCGCTGACGGCTCAGCCGATCGACACGCTGGTCAGCACCTCGGCGGCGCGGCGGACCTCGGCGGCGATCATCTCCTCGCTCGGGCCGTCGATCGGCAGGTCCGACAGGATCGCCGCCACGTCGCGCTTCACGTCCTCGCGGATCTCCGGGTTCTCCTCGGAGAGCCGACCGATCAGGACGCCGAGCACGATCTCCAGGGCGGACAGCTTGGCGTGCAGGCGGGTGAACTCGTCCAGGGGCTCGGGCTCGTGCGCGGTCATGGCCTGCTCCATCGGGGGGACGTCCGCCGTCCCCGAGGGCGCGCCGGATCGCCCGCGTGTCATACAGGGGCGCCGGCCGTCCGTCTCGCCGGGCCGTCGACCCCGCGCGGCCCCAGGCGCCGACCCGGCCCCGCCCGGGCGACGGGACCCGAATTTTTTCCCGATCGCGGGCAACCGGATTTCCGGACCCGACGTTTCACGCATCCGTGAACGAACCCGCGAAGGGACACACCGCCATGATCACCCGTCTCACCGCCGCAGCCGGCCTCCTCGCCCTCTCCACCGGCCTCGCCCTGGCCCAGACGCCCACCGCGACGCCCGCCGAGCCGGCCACGAAGGCCGACAGCAACATGAAGGAGTGGCAGGTCGCCAAGGTCGCCAAGGTCGGCCTCGCCCAGGCGCTGGCCACCGCCGAGTCGCAGGGCGACGAGAAGGGCGGCCGCGCCATCGACGCCGATTTCGAGAAGGCCGGCAGCAAGGATCCGGCCCACTACGCGATCAAGGTCGTCTACCCGAGCGGCAAGCTCGTCGAGTACGGCATCAACGCCGATACCGGCGCCCTCTACAAGACCGAGAACCAGCCGTTCGAGCGCTACTTCACCCGGCTGAAGGCCTCCGACTTCCAGAACGCCAAGACCTCGCTAAAGGACGCGCTGGCCATCGCCGAGCAGAAGGCCGGCGGCGGCAAGGCCTACGAGGCCGAGGTCGAGAAGGACGGCTCCTCGGTCCAGTACGAGATCAAGGTCGCCGGCGCCGACAAGGAGCAGGAGGTCAAGGTCGGACCGGACGGCAAGGTCCTGAACTGAGGCCCTGAACGGAGGTCCCGGGCTGCGGCAGTGAAGGCTGCCGCAGCCCGCACCGACCTCGCGAGCGCAGCCAAGCGATCCAGGCGGCGCCGCGCTGATCCAGGGCGCGCTGCCCTGGGTCGCGTCGCCGCGCGCGCGAGGACGACCGGGTCGGTTGCTGCATCCTGTCGCTCCACCGTCCGGGGAGCCGTCGAGCCCTCACGGCGATTCCTCCCTTTGCGATGCGGCCCGAGCTGCCGCGAACGGGGAGGGCGGCATGGACGCCGGCGCGCAGGACACCGACGGCCATCTCGGCCGCCCCCACACCCGTGTCGAGGGAGCCGACAAGGTCACCGGCCGGGCCCTCTACAGCTCCGACCTCACCGGCCCGGACCGCGACACGGCCCACGCGGCCCTGGTGACCAGCACCATCGCCCGGGGCCGCATCACCGGGTTCGACCTCGCGGCGGCCGAGCGGGTGCCGGGACTCCTCCGGATCTTCACCCACCGGGACTTCGCGGGCGCGGTGGCGCCGGTGAAGCACCTGATGGCCGGCGGGTACGCCAACAGCTCGCACCGTCCGCTCGATTCCGACGCGATCGCCTATGCCGGCCAGATCGTGGCGCTGGTCGTCGCCGAGACCCAGGAGGCCGCCGAAGCGGCGGCCGGTGCGGTGAAGGTCGCCTACGCGGAGGAGCCCGCCGCCGGCGGCTTCGACGCCCCCGGGGCCGAGACCGTGCGCCTCGCCGACCTGAAGCCCCACCACGCGGACATCGCCCGGGGCGATGCCGAGGCGGGTTTCCGGGACGCGGCCCTCCGCGTCGAGGCGCGCTACGCGACGCCGGTCCAGCACCACAACCCGATCGAGCTGTTCACCACCCGGGCCGCCTGGGACGGCGAAAGGCTCACCGTCCACGAGCCGACCCGCTACGTCGGCGCCGTGCAGCACGGGCTCGCGGCGCAGCTCGGGCTCGATCCCGCGCAGGTGCGGGTGGTGGCGGGGCTGATCGGCGGCCATTTCGGCTCGAAATTCGCCCTGTCGCAGCACACCGCGCTGGTCGCGCTCGCGGCGCGGCACCTCGGCCGGCCGGTCTCGCTGGTGCCCAGCCGGCGACAGTGCTTCACCATCGCCAATTATCGGCCGGAATCGCGCCACCGCATCCGACTCGGCGCCGACCGGACGGGTCGGTTCACCGCCCTGGTCCACGAGGCCGAGACCGTGACGTCGCGCTTCGATCCCTTCGTCATGGAGGGCACGGAGGTGACGGCGAGCCTCTACGCCTGCCCGAACATCCGCACCGAGGAGCGGGCCGTGCGGGTCGATCGCAACACGCCGGGGCCTATGCGGGCGCCCCCGGAGGTGCCGTTCCTGTTCGCCCTTGAGAGCGCCGTCGACGAGATGGCGGTGGCCCTCGGCATGGACCCGATCGCGCTGCGCCGCCTCAACGACACGGCGATCGATCCGGTCTCCGGAAAACCGTTCTCGACCCGGCCGCTGATGGCCTGCTTCGACGCGGGCGCCAGGGCCTTCGGATGGTCGCGCCAGGTGCCGCGCCCGGGCGCGATGCGCGACGGGCCCTGGCGGGTGGGTCTCGGCTGCGCGACCTCGGTGCGGCCCACCAAGATCGCCGCCGCGACCCTGCGGGTCCGGCTCGGCCCGGACGGCGCCGCGGAGGTCGCCTGCGCGCACCACGAGATCGGCAACGGCATCACCACGCTGCTGGCGATGGGCGCGGCGGACGGGCTCGGCGTGCCGGTGGAGCGGGTCACCGTCCGGCTCGGCGACACCGACCTGCCGGCGGCGGGGATCTCGGGCGGGTCGAGCACGACCACCAGCCTGATGAGCGCCCTGGCGCTCGGCTGCCGCCAGATCCGCGAGAGCCTGGCGCAGGCCGCGACCGGGCAGGGCGGGCGCCTCGCCGGCCGCGATCCGGGCAGCCTGCGCCTCGCGGACGGCCGGCTCGCGGCGCCGGACGGGGCCGGGATCGCGCTCGGCGAGGCCGTCGGCCCGGAAGGCGTCGAGACGGTCGCGGAGTTCGTGCCGGCGGGCGGCGACCGGGAGAAGGCGCTCGCGGGCCTGCAGCAGGGCCATATCGGGCTCGCCCTCGGTGGGGGCCGGAAGGCCGTCTCCTGGGGCTTCGGCGCGCAGTTCGCCGAGGTCCACGTCCACGCCGAGACCGGGGAGATCCGCGTCGCCCGGCTCACCGGCGCCTTCGCGGCGGGGCGCATCCTCAACCCGCTGACCGCGCGGAGCCAGCTCACGGGCGGGATGATCTGGGGCCTCGGCTCGGCGCTGCTCGAAGAGACGGTGGTGGACGGCGCCGCCTACCGCAACCCGGATCTCGCCGAGTACCTCGTCCCCACGGCGGCCGACGCGCCGGAGGTGGAGGCGCTGCTGGTGCCCGACCCCGACGATCAGGTCGACGCGCTGGGCCTGAAGGGCCTGGGCGAGCTCGGGATCATCGGGGTGAACGCGGCCATCGCCAACGCCATCCACCACGCCACCGGCCGCCGGATCCGCAGCCTGCCGATCCGGCTGGAGGACGTGGCGTGAGGGATGACTCTCCTCCCCCTTGCGGGGAGGAGTTTGGGGATCGCAGATCCCGCGTGGGGGTGGGGCCGGAAAGGGCTCGGCGGTTCCTTCTGAACCACCCCCACCCCTAACCCCTCCCCGCAAGGGAGAGGGGAATATCGGACGCGCTTGCCCGCCGCCTACTCCATCGTCGGCGCGAGCTTCTTCACGCTCGCCACGTCCTCGCCGAGCCACGCCGCGTTCTTGGCGGTGCCGTCGAAGGTGGCGCTCGTCTTGAACAGCTCGTACTTGCCCTCCAGCGCGTAGGGCTTCGAGCGCGACAGCAGCTCGGCCACCGTAGTCTTGTCCATCGGCTTGAAGGTCTTCACCGCCTCGAAGGCCTGGTCGAGGTCGCGCTGGTTCTGGATACCGGTGATCACCACCGAGACCGGCAGGTTCAGCGAGAAGTGCAGGTACTCGAGCGGCTTGATCGGTGCGTCCGCCTTCAGGATCACCCCGTCGCCGAAGGTCTTCATGGCGAGCGGCGCGATGCCGTTCTGCACGAGGTAGGGCAGGACGAGGTGGCTGAACGAGCGGAAATGCGCGTCCATCACGTTGACCGGCATCTGCACGGCATCGAAGTGGAAGCCGCGCTCGGCGGCGACCTCCAGCATCTGCAGGTGGATGCGCGGGTCCTTGTGGCCGGTGAAGCCGATGTAGCGCAGCTTGCCCTGCTTCTTCGCCTCCAGGAAGCCCTCCATGGCGCCGCCCTCGGCGAAGACCCGGTCCGGGTCGTCGTAGCGCAGGATCTCGTGGTGCTGGACGAGGTCGATCCGGTCCGTGCGCAGGCGCAGGAGCGACTGGTCGATCTGCTTGAGCGCCTCCTCCTTGGTCCGCCCGTCCATCTTGGACATCAGGAAGACCTTGTCGCGGTAGCCGCCCTGGGCCAGGGCCGCGCCCATGCGCAGCTCGGAGCGCCCCTCGTTGTAGTCCCAGCAATTGTCCATGAAGGTGATGCCGCGGTCGATCCCGGCATGGATCAGCCGCGTCGCCTCGTCGTCCGTCACGGCGCTCTTGCCGAGATGGAACCCGCCCATGCCGATCGCAGAGATCTTTTCGGAGCTCTTCCCGAACGACCGGTAGAGCATCTCGCCCCGGCGCTCACCGGGATCGGTGACGAAGGGCAGGTCCGCGGGGTCCTGCGGGCGGTTGCCCGGGAGGACGGGGGCGTTCACGGCCGCACCCGCGCTGCCGGCGCCCGCGAGGCCCGCGCCGAGCACGGCGCCCTGGAGGAAGCTGCGGCGTTCCATCGGCTGTCTCCGTTCGAGGATGTCCCGGTGAGGGGAGGTAATGCGTCGGGCCGCGTCATCGTTCGGTCCCCGTGGCGAGGCGTCCCGCCGCGTGGAGCAGGCGCAGGGCGGCGCAGGCGGCGCCGTAGCCGTTGTCGATGTTGACCACCGTGATGCCCGGCGCGCAGCTCGCCAGCACGGCATCGAGGGCCGCGCGCCCGCCCGCGGCGACACCGTAGCCCACGGAGGTCGGGACCGCGATCACCGCGCCGGCCACGAGGCCCCCGACGACGCTGGGCAAAGCCGCGTCCATGCCGGCGGCGACGATCACCACCGGGTGCGCGCGGATTTCCTCGATCCGCGACGTCAGCCGCCACAGGCCGGCGACGCCGACATCGGCGAAGAGCGAGGCCGCCCGCCCGGCATAGGCCAGCACCCGCAGGGCCTCGCGGGCGACGGGCACGTCCGAGGTGCCGGCCGCCACCACCGCGACCCGGGCCGGACCGGTGATCCGGGGGGTCTCGCCGAACACCGCCGTGCGCGAGACCGGGCAGTAATCGAGCCGCGCGGCGTCCCGGAGCCGGTCGCGCTTCTCCGGGTCGAGGCGGGTGAGGAGCAGCGAGGCGCCGCGCGCCCGGGCGGCCTCCAGGATCGCGTCGATCTGCTCCGGGCTCTTGCCGGCGCAGAAGATCGCCTCCTCCAGCCCGATCCGCTCGGGCCGGGCGAAATCGAGGGTGAACTCTTCGGCGATGCTCACGCCCGGGCCTCCCGTGGCTCGACCAGGAAGGCGCTGCCGACCCGGTAGGGGGCGAAGCGGACCGGGCCGGCGAGACGGGCCGGCGCCATGTCCCGGATGCCCGCCCCGAGCGTCTCGCGATCCTCGGCGTCGAGGGCGGCGAGGCTCGCCGGATCGAGTTCCACCACCACGCCCTCGGCGCGGACCCGACAGCGGACGGCCCGTCCGGCGCCGTCGGTCGCCAGCGCTCCGCCGACCAGCCGCTCGACCGCGTGAATGAAGGTCAGGGTCTCCGGCTCGATGGCGATGCCTGTCTCGACCCGGCTCGACAGGCAGGGCGCGGCCGGCAATTCCGCCACGGCCCCGAGGCCGAGGTCGCGGGCGAGCGCCCGGACCGACGCCTTGTCGAACCCGGCCTCCACGTAGGGGTGGCGCACGCCGTGCTCCCGGGCGGCGTCGAGGCCGGGGCGGTACTCGCCGAGGTCGTCGCGGTTCGCGCCCGACAGGATCTGGCGGTGGGTGACGCGCCGGACCGCGCCGTAGAGGTTGGTCTTGCAGAAGAAGCAGCGGTTGACCGGGTTCGCCCGATAGGCCGGGTCGGCGAACTCGCCGGCCTCGATCACCCGTAAGGACCAGCCCTCGCGGGCGCCCTCGGCGCGCACGCGCGCGGTCGCTTCCTCCGGCACGGCCGGCGAGACCGCGTGGACCACCAGAGTAGCGCTTGGCGCCAGCCGGTGTGCGAGGGTGGCGAGCGTCAGGCTGTCGACCCCGCCGCTCACCGCCACCGCGACGGGGCCGAGCCCGGCGAGGACGGATTCCAGATGCTGGCGCGTCACCGCTCCTCCTGCTCCTGTTCCAGGGCGAGGCGCTCGGCCTCGCGGCGTAGGGCGGCCCGGGCCGCGTGGCCCGCTCGGTCACGGGCGTCGTCGGCCTCGGCCTTGGCGGTGCGCCCGCCCGGCCGCGCCACGATCTTCACGCGAACCGACCGGCCGTCGTGCTCGACTGTGCGGGCGGCGCGCGCGAGCACCGCACCCTCCACGGGGTGGTAACGCAGGCCGATGGTCGTGGTCTCCCGGAAGCAGGCCGCGACCGCCGCCTCCAGGCTCTCCGGACGGACCAGGACCTGGATCCGGGCCATCATCCGGCCCTTCTTGCCTATGACCGGCATCTGCACGACGTCCACGATGCCGGGCTCGGCGCGCAGCCGGTCGAGGCCCGTGGCGAGATCCTCGCCGGACTGGTCGTCGACCTCGAAGGCGATCACCGCGAGATCCCGCCGGCCCGGGCGGGACGCGGCGCCGTCCTCCAGCACGAGGGCGCGCAGGCAGTTGCTCAGGCCCGGCAGGACCTTCGTGCCGAAGCCGATGCCGGTGCGCCCGAGGATCCCCCGGGGGCGACCCCGCCCGGGATCGTCGCCGCAGAGGTGGCGCAGGATCGCCGCGCCGGTGGGGGTGACGCGCTCGCCGGGGATCCCGTCGTCGAGGGTCGCGAAGCCCGCCAGCAGAAGCGTCGTGGCGGGGGCCGGGACGGGGAGGGGGCCGTGCTGGGTCCGCACCCGGCCGGAGCCGAGCGGCAGGGCCGAGACGCTCCAGCTACGCGCCTCCAGGGCGGCGATCAGGTGGGCGGCGGCGACGACGTCGGCGATCGAGTCGGCGGCGCCGACCTCGTGGAACGCCACCGCGTCGACCGCGATGCCGTGGACGCGGGCTTCCGCCGCGGCCAGATGCCCGAAGATGCCGAGCGCGTGCGCTCGCACCGCCGGCGCGAGATCCGCCGCCTCCAGCGCGGTGCGGATCTCCGACCAGGGACGGTGGCCGTGGTCGTGGGCATGATCGTGGGCATGATCGTGGGCATGATCGTGGGCATGATCGTGGCCGTGATCGTGGCTGTGATCGTGAGCATGCGGATGGTCGTGCTGCCCGGTATGCGCGTGCCGGTGCGGCGCGGGCCCGGGCTCCGCCCCGGGCGCCGACACGGTGAAGCGCGCGCCAGTGAGGATCCCATCGTTGTGCGCGCTGACCGCGCAGGCGATGCGCGCGTCGACCGCCTGGACGCTGGCGGACACACCGGCCCGATGCTCGGGGAAGGCGTCCAGCAGGGCGGCGGCGAACATGTCGCCGGCGACGCCGCCGAGCGCGTCGAGGTGGATGTGCATCGTGTGTCGCGCGGGCGCCGGTGGCGGGTGACGGGTCCGCCTCAGATCGGCCGCGGCCGCCCCGCGGCAAGGCGCACGCGGCCTCCGATGCCGCGGCGTATCGCCCGCGCCGCTCAGGAGAGCTGCAGGTAGGCCGGATCGAACAGCCCGCGCTCCCGCAGTCCGTCGAGGTCGCGGATCGTCAGGCGGCGGCTGCGCAGGGCGACGAGGCCGCCGGTGCGCAGCTCCTTCAGGGTGCGGTTGATGTGCACGCTCGTCTGGCCGAGGGCGTCGGCGAGGTCGGGCTGGGTCACCGGCATCGGCAGCGTCGTCCCGTCCGCGAGGCCGACGCGCGTCAACCGCAGGTGCAGCTCGCAGAACAGGTGCGCCAGCCGCTCGATCGCCGAGCGCCGGCCGACGCTGGCGATCCACTCGCGGTGGATCGCCGTGGCGGCGAGCAGCTCCCGCCACAGACACTCCTCGACGGCGGGCCGGCCGCGGACCGCGTCGCCGATCTGCTCCGGGGCGATCCGCGCGACGGTGACGGGCGTCAGCGCGCCGATGGCGTGGTCCATGCGTGCCCGGCGGAACACGAACGGGTCGCACAGGTCGCCCGGCAGGAGCAGCGCGACGATCGCCCGCCGCCCGTCCGGGAACTGCTTGTACCGGCAGGCCCAGCCGTCGAGGATCAGGTGCGTGTGGTACGGATCGCTCTGCTGCCCCTCGATATCCTGCCGGGCCGCGACGTGGCGGACATGCAGGCGGCCCAACCCGTCGAGGATCGCGCGGTCCTCGGGCGCGAGCCTGACATGCTGCTCCATCTTCCGTACGAACGGGTTGTCCACGTCCGCCTCCGGTCAGATCACCGGGGCGCCGGCGTGCCGGCGGCCGGGCAGTCGCCGGGACAGGCGCCGGGACAGGCGCCGGAGCAGGCGCCGGGGAGGTCGCCGAAGCGGGGGGCCACGGGGGATCGGGCGACGTCGCGCCCATCCGAAGCGTCCCGAACGACGGCGCCGCCATGGGTATCGGTCAAATAATGAGGCACGGATATTTCTATCGGCAGGGGGCCAAACCGTCGCCCGAACATCGAAGTCCGGATCTTCTTGATCGGCTTGTGCCTGCAGCAGAAAAACGCGCGCCAACCTGTGTTAAGTCGGCGTTCTCGCCGGCGACGCCCTCCGCGAGCCCCCCTCGCTCAGGAGGCCGTGCCCCCGGGTGAGGGCCGGGCGCCGCGCTACTCCGCAGCGGCGCCCACCGTATCGGCCATGCGCGCCCGGCGCGTGCCCAGGGGCTGCGGTTCGCCGACGGTCGTGTCCTCGGCGGTCTGATGCTCCATCTCGGCGTTCACCTGGGCGCCGGCCAGCACGATCATGGTCGAGAGCCAGATCCAGGTCATGAAGCCGATCGCCGCGCCGAGCGAGCCGTAGGTCTTGTTGTAGCTGCCGAAATGGCCGACGTACCAGGAGAACAGCAGCGACGCGACGATCCACAATACGGCCGCGAGGGCGCCCCCGGGCGTGACCCAGCGCCAGCGCGGCGCGTCCCGGCTCGGCCCGTAGCGGTAGAGCAGGGCGAGGCCCAGCAGCACCGCCAGGAGCAGGACCGGCCACCGCAGCAGCGCCAGCCACCACGCGTCCGCGCCGAGCCCGACGAATTCCAGCACCACCGGCACCACCACCACCGCGGCCAGCGCCAGGAGGAGGAACAGGAGCGCCCCCGCCGTGAAGGCGAGGGAGACGAGATTGAGGACGAGGAAGTTGCGCTTCTCGCGCTCGTTGTAGACGAGGTTGAGGGCGTCGAAGACGTGCTTCACGCCGCCATTGGCGCTCCACACGGACAGGGCGATGCTGATGAGCAGGCTGAACCCGAGGGTGGTGTTGCCCTGCTCGTTCAGCCGCTTCACTTGGTCGCCGACGATCTCCAGAGCGCCCTGGGGCAGGATGCCCTGGAGGCTGGCGAGCTGGTCGTTGATGGTCGAGGCGTCGGCCACGAGGCCGTAGCAGGAGACCAGGGCCGCCACCGCCGGGAAGATCGCCAGGAGCGTGAAGAAGGTGACGCCGGCCGCGATCAGCGACAGGCGGTTCTCGCCGATGTCGTGATAGGCGCGCAGCGCGATGTCCTTCCAGCCCTTGGCGGGGATCTCGGTCGGCGTCGAGGCCTGCCGCCCGCGATCGGCCTCGGCCCGGGCCACGGCGTGGGCCTCCCGTCCCGCATGCGCAGGCGACGTCCGGCGCGCCCCGTCCCGGTCGGCGGACCGGCCGGGCGCACGGTCGACCGAGGCACCGACCGCGCCGCGCGCCGACCGGCGGGGAAGGGCGACGATGCCGATCAGCGCGGTGGCGAGGGCGAGGGTCCAGACCGTCGAGGCGCCTCCCTCGGGCGCGGCGGCCCTGGCGGGGGCTGAATCGGGGGCAGGCATCGGCGACCTCGGAAGGGTTCGGGCAGACGGGGGCGGGCCTTCGGGGCCGCGCGTCGCTGCGGCCATTCGGACGCGCCCGGGACGGCGCGTCCGAATGGCCGCAGCTGCGAGGGGGAACGCCGCGGCGCGGGGAAGGGTTCGCCGTGCAGTTGCAACTCGACGACACACGACGCGGAGAACCGGCATGCCACGCCTGGACGGCGGGACGGTGGTCATCACCGGGGCCTCGAGCGGCATCGGCCGGGCGGCGGCCGAGGCCTTCGCGGCGCGGGGCGCCCGGGTGGTGCTGGCGGCGCGGCGGGCCGACGTGCTCGACGGAATCGCCCGCGACCTGCGCGCGTCGGGCGCCGAGGCCGTCGCGGTCCCCACCGACGTCACAGAGCCCGAGGCGGTGGACGCCCTGTCCCGGGCGGCACTCCGGGCCTTCGGCGGCATCGACGTCTGGATCAACAATGCCGGGGTGGGGGTGTTCGGCCCCCTGCTGGACGCTCCCCTGGACTTGCACAGGCAGACGATCGCGGTGAACCTGCTGGGCGCCGTGCACGGGGCCTACGCGGTGCTGCCGCATTTCCTCGACCGCGGCCGGGGGACGCTGATCAACACGGTCTCGATGGGCGGCTGGGCGCCGACGCCCTTCGCCGCCGCCTACACGGCCAGCAAGTTCGGCCTGCGCGGCTTCTCGGCGAGCCTGCGCCAGGAACTCGCCCGGCACCGCCACATCCGCGTCTGCGCCGTATTTCCCGCCATCGTTGACACGCCGGGCCTGGAGCACGGCGCCAATGTCAGCGGCCGGCGGCTCAATCCCGGGCACCTGTACTACGCGCCCGAGGCCGTGGCGGAGACCTATCTCCGCCTCGCGCGCCACCCGCGCGACGAGGTCGCGGTCGGCTGGCCGGCCCGCCTCGCGCAGGTCGGCTACGCGCTGGCTCCGTACCCGACCGAACACCTGATGGGTGCCGGGTTCCGGTGGGCCCTCGACCGGGCCGAACCCGGGCCGCGCACGCACGGGGCCCTGCGCGCGCCGACGCCGGAGGGCACGCGGGCCGACGGCGGCTGGCGCGCGCGCAAGGGCGTCCCCGATGCCGGAACCCTGAGTACGGCCCTCGGCACGGGGCTCGCCGCCGCAGGGGCCTGCGCGGCCGTCCTCGCCGGTCTCGCGGCGGCGCGGCGGTTCGGCACCCGCGGCTGAGCCCCGTTCGGGACAGGCGTTAACCCATGTTGCGGCATGGGCGGCCGGGGCGCGCCACAACCGGTCCTCTGGGCTTGACCGGCCCGCCCGCCGACGACCGGACCGAATGCCCGACACCGAAGGCCCATCGCTCCTCGATCCCATCGCGGACGTCGCAGAGGAGGCCGGGGACGAGACCCGCTTCGGCCTGCCGGAGGCCGTGCGCGCCCATCTCGGCACGCTCCTCGGGCGCGCCTACGACCGGATCGACCTCGACTCGGACAGGGATGCGAACCCCTTCGCCGACCTGCTCGCGCGCCTGGAGACCGCCCTCGCGCAGGCCGAGGGCGAGCGCGACAGAACGTTCCGCGCGGGCCTGCTGCAGGTGGTACCGGCGCTGCACCGGTTCGCGGTCTCGTTGACGCGCGACCCGGCCGCGGCGGACGATCTCGTGCAGGACACCCTGCTGCGCGGCTGGCGCGGCCGCGGCGGATTCACCCCCGGGACCAACCTGGAAGCGTGGCTGTTCACGATCCTCCGCAACGTCTTCTACAGCCAGCACCGCAAGCAGGGCCGCGAGGTCGCCGACACCGACGGCAGCTACGCCGACCGGCTGACCAGCATCCCCGAGCAGGGGGGCCATCTCGACCTGCAGGACGTGCGCGCGGCCCTGGATCGGCTCGCGCCGGTGATGCGGGAGGCGCTGGTCCTCGTGGCGATCGAGAACCTGAGCTACGAGGAGGCCGCCGTCGTCATGAACTGCCGGATCGGCACCGTGAAGAGCCGGGTCTGGCGCGCCCGCGAGCAACTCGCGCGCATGCTCGGCTACGGCGGCGACGAGATCGGCAGCGACGGGGTCATGCTCTCGGTGACCGGCACCTCGGCCTGATCGCGACGATTCTCACGATCGAATACGCCAATTCGACACTTCGACGGCCGTATTCGCAAGCAAATTGACTTAGGTGAAAGCGCCCGGGCCGCCGCCTGGGCGATATGGGGCGGGTTGGGTCGATCCGTCGACTCGGCCGGGCTCCCATCGGTGTGACACCCCCCCGATCCACCGATGGGAGCCTCTTCACCGGAAGCCGCAGCGGATGCGCGGGCCGGACACCCCCGCCCCCGATCTCAGGTCGAGCTGCCCCGATCCGCATCGAGCTGCTGCAGCAGCTCCGCCAGCCGGGGATCCAACGCCTCGTCGATCACCGGATCATACATCGCCCGCATCTGGTGGCCGAGCCGCACGCGCGTCTGCGCGTCGAGGGTCGGGCCGCCCGCGATGGGGATCACCCGCAGGGCGGCGGGTGCCGCGCCGGGGGCGTAGCGCTCGGTCGGTCTCGGGGCGGCACGCCGGTGCTCGGACCGCGGTTCAGGCCGGTGTTCGGGATAAGGCATGCCTCCTACATCGGCCCGCACCCCCGCCGCGGCAACCACCGGTCCACCCGATGGCACGCCCGGCGGCACGACCGGCGGCACGACCGGCGGCACGACCGGCGGCGTCTCGTCGTCCGCCTCAGGCATCGTCCTCCGGGGCGAAGACCTCGCCCTTCTCGGCCAGCACGGTGTTGGCCGCGTCGCGGGCCAGCTCGTCCCGCGCGGCCGCGGGATCGGGGCGGCCGAGGGCCCGCGCCAGGGCCCCGTCCCAGCCGGGCGCCGGCGCCTGGCCCTGCCCGGCGAGGATCGCGCCGGCCCGGCGGCAGACCCGGTCCCAGTCCGGCGCGCCGAGGGCGGCCCAGTCGGTCCCGAGGCCGAGTTCGGTGGCGGCTTCGGTGGCGGCCTGAGTCGCGGCCCGGGTCGCGGCGTCGGCCGGGCCCGGCGGCGGGGCGGGGATGTCGGTCATGGCGATGCGGCCTCCTGCCGGGCTGTCGATGCTCCGGCGCACGATATAGCGCGCCGGTCCCCGCCCATCAGCGCAGGCCGTGGGCCGCGAGTTCCTCCGGCACGCAAGCGGCCGCGTCCTGGCGCACCAGGATCGCCTCGAGGGTGACCGGGCGGTCGTCCCAGGCATCCACGCCGACATCGCAGGAGCGCGTGGTGTCGGCGAGCCAGCCGTGGCTGTGCCCGTAGAGGTGGCGCGTCTCCCGCCACAGGCCCGGCCAGGCCCGGTGCGCGTAGTGCGACAGGAACAGGCGGTGCGGCCGCCCGCGCGCGTCCGCGACGGAGAGGCGGGCGCTCTCCACCGGCGGCTCGGCCCAGGGCAGGTCCAGGACACGGTTCGAATCGTGGTTGCCCCGGACGAGGCGCTTGGCGCCGTTCAGCCGCGCGAAGATCGCTGCGCAATGCGCTCGGCTGGCATGCGCGGCAAAGTCCCCGAGGTGCCAGACGACGTCCTCCGGGCCGACCACGGCGTTCCAGCCGGCGACCAGGGCCTCGTCGTGGGCCTCGACGCTGCCGAACCGAGCACCGCGGTGGCGGAGGATGTGCGGGTCGCCGAAATGCGTGTCCGCGGTGAAGAAGATCGCCATGGTGTCGAGACCTGGGCCGCGGGCGCGTCCCGTCCAGGCCGGCCGGCGCGGGGCGCGCGGCCGCACCGCCGCTTCGGGCCCGCTTCCAGCCCGACTCGGGCCCGCTTCCGGGAAGCCCCACGGGCCGGTAAGGCTGCGGCGATGCTGGATCCCGCCATCTACGCCCATCTCCTGGACGCGGCGCGCGCCCATCCGCCGCTGCGGGCCGCCCTCGAGCGGGCCGGTCCGATCCGGATCGAGCCGCCGGCGCATCCGTGCGTCGCCGACCGCCTGTTCGTCGAGGTGGTCAACCAGCAGCTCTCCGTCCGGGCGGCGGCGGCGATCTGGGCCCGGATCGAGGCCGCGGCCGCGGCGGCGGGCGCGAGCCCGAGGGGCCTGTTCGAGGCCGGGGACGCGGCGCTGCTGCGGGCCTGCGGCCTCTCGGGCAACAAGGTGCGGGCGCTCGGGGCGATCGTGGCGACCGAGACGGCCGGCCTCCTCGGGCCGGGCCTCGCCGCCCTGCCGCATCCCGAGCGGGCGGCGATCCTGTGCGGCATCCGCGGCGTCGGCCCCTGGACGGCCGACATGGTCGGCATCTTCCACTTCCACGACCCGGACATCTGGCCCGCGGGCGACGTGGCGGCGGTGGGCTGCCTGCGCCGCCTCACCGGGCAGGCCGACACCGTCGCGGTGGCGGCCGCCTTCGCGCCGTACCGCTCGATCCTGGCCCGCTACCTGTGGCGGATCAAGGACACGGCGCCCGCACCGGCGGACCTACCGGCGGACCTGCCGACCCGGACGGAACCGGCGCCCTGGGCCCGGCGCCCCCGCGGCACGGCGAAATCCGGGTGACGGCCGGCCGGAGATCGGCTATCCGTCGGCGCCTCCCGGGCCCGTAGCTCAATGGTTAGAGCCGGCCGCTCATAACGGTCTGGTTGCAGGTTCGAGTCCTGCCGGGCCCACCACCAATTAGCTAAGGCGCTGCAAACGCTTAAAGATCGTCGACCATCTCGCTTGCAATCGGGCCGGGATGCATCACAAATTGCCTAACATGGGCGACGACGTTCCTGAGGGTCGGCCAGATCTTGATCCGGCCGGAAGGTGAGCTTCCAAATCTCATTAGGCGGCTTGCAAGGCCGTTTCCAGGGCCAATTCCTGGGCCGTTGGCCACCCCAGGGCGGTCTGAGGACCGCTCTCGTTGTAGTGCCGCCGCCTCGTCTCGATCTTGTTCCTCAGGTCGGCCAGCGACAGGGACGCAGTTCGCGTTCAGGCACTCGTCGCGTCGGCGGCCGTCTGCTTCCTCTGCCCCCCATCTCCAAAGCAGCCGTTCCATTATCGGCCAGATTTCGTCACGCTGGATCGCAATCGCGGGTAAAACCAGACATTCGGCTTGGCGCCCATACCCGCCGCTGGAGCGCGCTGCCTGCCTCGCGGCAAGCAGACAGTGTCGGCATCAACTGGAACTGTCGTTTGCCGCAATGAAGCGATCGATACTGGCGCCGGAGAACATTGCATGTCCTGAAAGTCGATGGTGCCATAGCACTGATGGGTAGGCTCGGAACGGAAATCAGCTATCCCGTAAGATCGTCGGAGCGATGACACGGCGTATTTTATGCGATCAGCCGGCCGGCCAGAAACTGGTTGTGCCGCCGGAATCATGCTACTTGCAGGCATGTCTGAGGCTCTCGAGATTGCTCATGGCACCTTTGGTCGCGTGGCGCTCCTCGACATGGACCGGAGCCTTGTTCGGCACGCGCATCCGCACTGCCACGTTCTTCTGAAGGTCGAAGGGGACGACACCGAGTTCCTCGTCGGGGACCGTGTTGTTGCGCTGACCGACGAACAGGCCGTGCTCGTCAATGCCTGGGAAACGCACGCTTATCTCCATGATCCGCGCCGCGCCAAGGCGATGATCCTGGCCCTCTATATCGAGCCGGACTGGCTGGGGGCCTTCCGGCGCAATTGGGCGGCGAGCGGGGCGCCTGGCTTCTTTGGAAAGCCCTTGGGCGGCGTGACCCCGACGATCCGCCGCTTCGCGCACGACCTCGCTGCGGAGATGGTCTACGCGCCGCACTCCTCGCACATTCAGGATCAGTTGCTGTCGGGCCTGATGATCGCGGTAATCGAGCGGTTCACCGCGTGGCGTGAGGAGGCCGAGTCGCTCCGCGCCGCCGCCAGGCGCAACGCCAGCGATTGGCGCATCCGGCGGACTATCGCGCGAGTGCGCGCCGAGCCCGGTGCCACGTTGGGGATCGAGGCCCTGGCCCGTGAGGCGGGCCTTTCCCGAGCGCAATTCTATCGCCTGTTCGAGCAATCCACCGGAGCTCCGCCCCACGTCTTCCTCAACGCGATCCGCATCGAGCAGGCCGTCGAGTCGATCGTGGGCAGCGAGGAATCCTTGGCGGCGATCGGCACGCGCCTCGGCTTCGCCGCGCCTGCCCATTTCTCGCGCTTCTTCCGGGATCATGTCAGCGTGCCCCCAAGCGTATTCCGCAGCATTGTCCGGCGAAGCGGCCAACCCGCAGTGTGAAGCCAAAGGCCCTCCGCCACGTCGAAAATGAGACGTTTGGGTAAGTCGCGAGATGCCTCGGCATCGTGGCGCCCGCCCGGATCCGTCACTCTGCCCGCGACAAGGACCCCATCGAGAGGTCCGGTGGAGGAAGCGGCTTGGGCATCGTGTCAACGAGCTATGTCGGACGGTCCGTAGAGCGCGTTGAGGACGCCGCCCTGCTCTCCGGGCTCGGCCGCTACATCGACGATCTCGGCACGCGGCCCGGCACGCTGCACGCGTCGATCCTGCGCTCGCCCCACGCCCATGCGGACATCCTCGCCATTGACGTCCAGGCGGCCAAGGCGCTGCCCGGCGTCACCGCCGTGATCACGGGCCGCGACCTTGATGCCGTCACCACCGGTCTCGTCCCCGCCCTGCGGGCGGCCGTCGATGCCCGCGCCATCGCGGTGGACCGGGTGCGCTATGTCGGCGAGCCGGTGGCTATCGTCGTCGCCCGCGACCGCTACCTCGCGGAGGACGGCTGCGACCTGATCGAGGTTCAGTACCGGGTCCGCCCGGCGGTGGTCGACCCGCTGGCGGCCCTCGCCCCCGACAGCGAGATCCTGCACGAGGGTGTCGGCGCGAATCTCGTGAGCGACCGGCGTTTCCGCTACGGTGACCCCGAGGTCGCCTTCGCAGATAGCCCGCACAGCCTGTCCGTGACCGTGCGCTACCCGCGCAACACCGGCTCGCCGATGGAGACCTACGGCGTCGTCGCTTCCTACGACCCCACCGACGACTCCTACGACGTGCTCGCGAACTTCCAGGGGCCGTTCAGCATTCACGCGGTCGTTGCCCGGGCGCTCAAGGTGCCGGGCAACCGCCTGCGCCTGCGCACGCCCCCGGATTCCGGCGGCAGCTTTGGGGTGAAACAGGGCGTCGCCCCCTACGCGGTCCTGATCGCCGCCACGGCCCGCCTCGTGGGACGGCCGGTGAAGTGGATCGAGGACCGGCTGGAGCACCTCTCGGCCTCCGTCTCCGCCACGAACCGGGTCACGACCCTCCGGGCCGCCTTCGAGGCGGACGGGCGCGTCACCGCTCTCGATTGGGATCAGGTCGAGGATTGCGGCGCCTACCTGCGGGCGCCCGAACCCGCCACGCTCTACCGGATGCACGGCAACCTCACCGGCGCCTACGCCATCCGCAACGTCGCCGTACGCAACCGGGTGGTGCTCACCAACAAGACCCCGACCGGCCTCGTGCGCGGCTTTGGCGGGCCGCAGGTTTACTATCCGCTCGAACGGCTGATGCAGCGCATCGCCGTGACGCTGGGCCTCGATCCCTTCGCGGTGATCCGGGCAAACCTAATCCCGGCCGACGCCTTTCCCTACCGCACCGCGACAGGCGCTCTCTACGATTCCGGCAATTACCAGCGCGCCCTCGACGAAGCCGCCCGGGATGGCGGGCTCGTCGAGTTGAAGCGGCGACGGGACGCCGCCCGCGCCGAGGGCCGCCTCTATGGGATCGGCCTGACGGCGGCGGTCGAGCCCAGCGTCTCCAACATGGGCTACATCACCACCGTCCTGACGGCGGAGGAGCGCACCAAGGCCGGGCCGAAGAACGGCGCGCAATCGACCGCCACCATCACCCTCGATCCGGTCGGCTCGGTGACGGTGCAGGTCGCTTCGGTGCCGCAGGGCCAAGGGCACCGGACAGTGCTGGCCCAGGTGGTGGCCGACGTCCTCGGCCTCCCGATGGAGCAGGTCCGGGTCACGGCCGACCTCGACACCGCCAAGGACGCATGGTCCATTGCCTCCGGCAACTATGCGAGCCGCTTCGCCGCCGCCGTGGCGGGGGTCGCGCACCTCGCCGCCACCCGCCTGCGCGACAGGCTCGCGCGGATCGCGGCGGCGCAGCTGAACCTACGTCCCGAGGACCTGCTCTTCGCGGATGGGCGCATCGCCTCGCGATTGAACCCGGATGCAAGCCTGCCCTTCGCGCGGGTGGCCGCCACGAGCCACTGGTCGCCGGGCCTCGTGCCCGAGGATCTCGGCGCGGTGATCCGCGAGACGGTGTTCTGGACGCCCCCGGAGCTGACCGCTCCGGACGCGGAGGACCATATCAATTCCTCCCTCTGCCACGGCTTCATCTTCGACATCTGCGGCCTGGAGATCGACCGGGTCACGGGGAAAATCGCCATCGACCGCTACGTCTCGATGCACGATTGCGGGCGCGTACTGCACCCGGGCATGGTCGAGGGCCAGGTGCGCGGCGGCTTCGCGCAGGCGCTCGGCGCGGCAGTCTACGAGGAACTCGCCTACGGCGACGACGGCGCCTTCCTGTCCGGCACCTTCGCCGATTACCTCCTGCCCACCGCGACCGAGGTGCCGGACCTGCGCATCCTGCACGTCGAGAGCCCGTCTCCCTTCACGCCGCTCGGCGCGAAGGGGGTCGGTGAGGGAAACTGCATGTCGACGCCGGTCTGCCTCGCCAACGCGGTGGCCGACGCCCTCGACCTCGAGGCCATCGACCTGCCCCTGACGCCTGCCAAGCTCGCCGCCCTCGCGGCAGGGGGCGACGAGCTGGCGCCGCCGGCCGGTCGAGCCGCGAAGGCCGCCGCGAAGGCGGGCGACCGGACCCTGCGCGGCGACGGCGCGGCCACCGTCACTGCCCCGCCGGAGACGGTCTGGGCGATGCTCCTCGACCCGGACGTGCTCGCCTCCGTCATTCCCGGTTCGCATGGGGTGCGGAAGCTCTCCGACACAAGGTTCCGGGCCGACGTCACCCTCGGCGTCGGTCCGGTGAAGGGTCGCTACAAGGCCGAGGTGATCCTCTCCGATCTCGATGAGCCCCGGGCGGTGACGCTCACCGGCACGGTGACGGGCGGCCTCGGCAGCGGCGGCGGCACCGGCCGTTTGACCCTGGAGCCCGACGGCTCGGGGGGCACGCGGATCGCCTACGTCTACGAGGCGGCGGTGGGCGGCAAGGTCGCGGCGGTGGGCGGACGCCTCCTCGACGGGGCCGCGCGGGTGATCATCGGCGGGTTCTTCACGGCCCTCGCCCGGCGAGCCGGCGGGTCCGGCAAGCGCGGGCTCCGCCTCCCGGCCGCCCTGCGATGGCTCCTCGCGCGTCTGGGGGTGTCCGCATGAAACCCGCGCCCTTCGCCTATCTGCGCGCCACGTCCGTGGACGACGCCCTCGAAGCCCTGCGCCAGCACGGCCCCGAGGCCCGGATCATCGCGGGCGGCCAGTCCCTGATGCCGATGCTCAACATGCGGCTGACGAAGCCCGCCGTGCTCGTCGACGTGATGCGCATCCCCGCTCTCAAGGAGCCTCGCCTCGACAAGGGGGCCCTCGTTATCCCGGCGGGCGTGCGGCAGGCGATCCTGCTCGACCGGCCGGGGCTCGCCCGGGACTTGCCGCTGCTGGCCGCCGCCCTGCCGTGGGTCGGGCACATCCAGACCCGGGCACGGGGGACACTGTGTGGCTCCGTCGCCCATGCCGACCCGAGCGCAGAGATTCCCCTCTGCCTCGTGGCGCTCCAGGGCGAGGTGCATCTGCGCAACCGGCGAAAGGTCCGGCGCGTCGCGGCGGAGACCTTCTTCGCTGGCATGATGGCCACTGACCGGGCCGACGACGAGATGATCGAGGCCATCGCCTATCCGCTGCGGCGGGAGGGCACCGGCACGGCCTTCGCTGAGATCGGGCGGCGACACGGCGACTACGCGATCGTCGCCTGCGCCGCCGTGGTGGACGGCACCCGGATGCGGCTCGCTGTCGGCGGCGTCGCCGACCGGCCCACAGCCCGCGACTTCCCCCACCTCGACGGCTCGGCGCTCGACGATGCCCTCAACGCCTTCGCCTGGGACCTCGGCGCGGGGGACGACCTCCACGCCACCGCCCGCTACCGCCGCGACCTCGTGCGCAGCCTCGGCCGCCGGGTGCTGGAACAAGCCGCCAAGGTCGCCCGCGGCGACACCCATCAGGAGGCCGTGCCATGCCACAGCTAGACGCGCAGGACCGTCACACGGTCGCCTTCACCCTCAACGGGCGCGAGACCGCGGTCGAAGTCGAGACCCGCACCCTGCTGACCGACGCCCTGCGCCACGGGCTTGGGGCCACGGGCACGCATGTCGGCTGCGAGCACGGCGTCTGCGGCGCCTGTACGGTGTCCATCGACGGGGTGCCCGCCCGGGCCTGCCTGACCCTCGCGGTGGGGGTCGAGGGCTGTGCCGTGCGGACCGTCGAGGGTCTGGCCCCGGAGCCTGGCCGCCTCGGGGTGCTGCAGGTGGCCTTCCGGCGGCGGCACGCCCTGCAATGCGGCTTCTGCACCGCCGGCATCCTGATGTCACTCGACGCCTATCTCGCGCTCCGGCCGAACCCGTCACGACGAGAGATCACGGAAGTGATCGGGGGCCATCTCTGCCGCTGTACCGGCTACGCGCCGATCATCGAGGCCGCCCTGGAGGCGGCTGCGGAACTCAGGGGCGACATCCCGGCCCCGTCATCCCCGGAGGCCGCCCATGCTTGATCTCGGCACCAGCTTCCTCGCGAGCGTCTCCCGCGATCCCTGGGCCCTGGCCCTCGTCGACGGGGAGACCCGGCTGACCTACGCGGAGTGGTTCGGGGTCATTTCCGCGACCGTGGCCGGGCTCGACCGGCTCGGGCTGAAGCCCGGCGACCACCTCGTCACGGTCCTTCAGAACCGGCACGAGGCGGCGACCCTGCACTGGGCCTGCCAATTCTCGGGAGTCGTGATCACGCCAATCAACTGGCGGGCCAAGGCCGAGGAGATCGATTTCGCGATCGAGAACGCGGAAGCCCGCGCCATCGCCTACGAACCGGTCTCGGCCGCGAGCCTGCGTGAGAGCGCGGCATCGCAGCTGATCCCGCGCATCGCCGTCGGCACGCCACCCGGCCCCGGCGAGACGGCCTTCGCCGACCTCGCCGCCACCGAGGGGCCGTCGGCGACGCCCCGGGCCGACGCGGAGGCGATCTCGCTGATGCTCTACACCTCCGGCACCACCGCCAAGCCCAAGGGGGTCCCACGGCGACACCGGGCGGAGCGCGCGGCGGCCGTGGCCCATGTAGCGCAAAACCTCTACGGGCGCGGCGAGCGCACGCTCGGCGTGATGCCACTCTACCACACGATGGGGGTGCGCTCGCTCCTCGCCATGTCGCTGATCGGCGGGACCTTCGTCTGCCTTCCCCGGTTCGATGTGGCGGGGGCGCTGCGGCTGATCGCGGCCGAGCGGATCACCAACCTCTACCTCGTGCCGACCCTCTACCACGACCTCGTGCACCACCGGGATTTCCAGGCGACCAACACGACCTCCGTGCGCAAGCTCGGCTTCGCCGGGGCACCGATGACGGACGGCCTGCTCGCCCGCCTGACCGAGGCGTTCCGGCCGGACCTCTTCGTCAATCATTACGGCTCGTCGGAGGTCTACACCTTCACGATCAACCACGAGGCGGCGGTTAAGCCCGGCTCGGCCGGGCGGGCGGGCCTCAACACCATGGTACGTGTCGTGTCCCTGGGGGGCGATCCTAGCCGGACCGCCGCGCCGGGCGAGGAGGGCGAGATCGCCGTCATCGCCAAGGGCGACGAAGCCTTCGAGGGCTACTGGCATCGCCCCGAGGCCGACGCCAAGGCCTTCCGCGACGGCTGGTACTTCACCGGCGACACCGGCTTCGCCGACGCCGACGGCGACCTCTACGTCACCGGGCGGGTGGACGACATGATCATCACCGGAGGCGAGAACGTCTCGCCCGTCGAGATCGAGAGCCGCCTGTCCCTGCATCCGGCGGTGTCCGAAGTCGCCGTCGTCGGCCTGCCCGACGAGCGCTGGGGCCGGATCGTCGCGGCCTTCATCAAGCGGAGCGGCAGCACCGACGCGGCGGCGCTCGACGCCCATTGCCGGGCCGGCGGCCTGCCGAGTCACAAGCTGCCGCGCCGCTACGTCTTCGTGGACGAGATCCCGAAATCGCCGGTCGGCAAGCTGCTGCGCCGCCAACTCGTGGCCGGCGAGTACGTCCTGGAAGGCGGGGCCGAGCCCCATGCCGAAGGTCACGAGGCTGCCTGACGGTCCCGCCCCCACTCCGAATCACAAGCGAGAGACCAAACCCATGACGAGCGACACCCACACCATCGACCCGCGCCTGACGAACCTCGACGGGTTCCGCGTCGAGATCGACTCGGAGCGCGAGCGCGCCGACGTGATCCTGGCGCGGCCGCCCATGAACGTCATTGCGATGCCCCAGCGCGACGAGATCCGTAAGGTATTCGAGGCGCTGGACGAGGATCCCCGCGTGCGGGTCATCGTCCTGCGGGCGGAGGGCGAACACTTCTCGTCGGGGGGCTACATCAAGGGCTTCCTCGACGCCTCGCCCGAGCACGTCTCGAAGCTCGCCTGGAACATGGCGGCGCCGGCCCGCTGCTCGAAGCCCGTCATCGCCGCCAACCGGGGCTATACGTTCGGCGTCGGCTTCGAGATCTCGCTGGCCTGCGACTTCCGCATCGTCTCCGAGACCTGCCGTTACGCCCTGCCCGAGCAGAAGCTCGGGCAGATTCCCGGCTCCGGCGGCTCGGCCCGTCTCCAGAAGATCGTTGGCATCACCCGGACCAAGGACATCGTGATGCGCTCCAAGCGCATCCCCGGACGGCAGGCCCTCGACTGGGGCATCGCCACCGAATGCGTGGCCGACGCGGACCTGGAGAAGGCCACCGACGCGCTGGTCGACGAATTGCGCGCCTTCTCCCCCATCGCCCAGCGCACCGCCAAGAAGCTCCTCAACGACACCGAGGATGCGAGCCTCTCCATCGCCATCGAGCTCGAAGGGCATTGCTACAGCCGCCTGCGGCAGGCCGATGACTTCCGCGAGGGCGTCGAAGCGTTCCACGCCAAGCGCGCGCCGCGCTTCACCGGCTCATAGCCCGGCCGCGCCGGGGGGCTGCATAGCGGCTCCCCCCATCCCGTGACCTTCACCGCATCGCTTCGATCCCGCCCAGGCGGGAAACGACGGCGCGCGCCCGAATGGCTCCCATCCAGACCCAGAGCCCGAACCGGCCCCACCGCGGCAACGACCGCATCCCCCGGAGGAACCCCATGCAGACCGCCGCCACCTTCGCATCCGATCCCCCCGCCCTCGCCAGGCCCACCGGCCGGCAGACGGCGACGGCCGCCATGGCCTCGCTGTTCGGCTGGGGGCTCGATCTCTTCGACCTGTTCATTCTGCTCTACGTGGCGCCGGTCGTCGGCACCTTGTTCTTCCCGGCGGACAAGCCGATGCTGTCGCTGGCCGGAGCCTATGCCTCCTTCGCGGTAACGCTGCTGATCCGGCCCCTCGGCTCCGCCCTGTTCGGCTCCTATGCGGACCGCTTCGGCCGCCGCCGCGCCCTCATGGTGGCGGTGATCGGCGTCGGCCTGTCGACGGCGGTCTTCGGCCTCCTGCCGACGGTCGGCCAGATCGGATGGCTCGCCACCGGGATCTTCCTATTCTTCCGCCTCGTCCAGGGCGTCTTCGTCGGCGGTGTCGTTGCGGCATCCCACACGATCGGTACGGAATCTGTGCCGGAGCGGTGGCGGGGGCTGATGTCCGGGGCGGTCGGCAGCGGGGGCTCGGCCATCGGCGGCCTCCTGGCCTCCCTGGTCTTCTATCTCGTCTCGCTCATGGCGCCGGGCGAGGCCTTCGCCGACTGGGGCTGGCGGGTGATGTTCTTCTCGGGCCTACTGACCTCGGTGATCGGCCTGATCCTCTTCCGCAACCTCGAGGAATCCCCGATCTTCAAGGAACTGCAGGCCCGCAAGGCCGCGCTCCGGGAGAGTGCTCCGGCGAAGGCCTCGCCGATCCGCTCGCTGTTCTCGCCGTCCAACCGGGGAAGCTTCGCGGTCGCGACGCTCATCTCCTTCGGCGGCGGCGCGGCCTACTACCTCACGTCCGGCTACCTGCCGACCCTCCTCAAGCTCGTGAACGGCGTACCGAACGCCACCGCCTCGATGATCCTGATCGGCGCCAACGTGGCGGCGGCGATCGGCGCCTGCGGCATGGGCGAACTGAGCCAGCATATCGGGCGCAAGCGGTCGTTCTTGCTGATGGGAGTCATCCGCCTGTTCGCCTTTCCCGTTCTCTTCCTGACCATGGCGAACACGACGAGCCTCATGGGGGTCGCGGCCTGTGCCTTCCTTCTCTCGCTCATCGCCAACGCCAGCTACGCGCCGCTGTTGATCTTCCTCAATGAAAAATTCCCGACGGCGGTACGGGCCACGGGGACGGGCCTGACCTGGAATATCGGCTTCGCGCTGGGCGGCATGCTGCCGACGTTCGTCTCCCTCATCGCCGATGGGCCGACGCAGATCCCGATGGTGCTGACGGTCGTGATGACATGCGTCACGCTAGTCTATCTCGTTGGCGCCGTTATCACTCCGGAGACGCAGGGCAACCTCGACCGGGCGTGACGGCCCCCCATGCAGGCGGAGCCACCTCCCAGGGCGAGCGTTCTGCTGGTCCTCCGCCTGCACGCCCCTGACCAGTCCGTCCTTCCCTATTCCGAGGGAAGGACGATACGTGCTGGTCGAATCCCGGTGGGAGCGATGAAATGGCTCGTCTGCAATCCTCCGGCTTCTTCGATCTCGGCGATGGTCGACTGGAATATCATTTCGTCGGTCGACAGCCGGAGGTGGCCCCCACGCTTGTGTTGCTCCACGAAGGCCTCGGTTCGGCGATGCAATGGGGCGCCCTGCCCGAGACCCTCGCCCAAACGACAGAGTGCGGTGTCCTGGCCGTCTCCCGCCAGGGATATGGCGCGTCGAGCCCGGTGCCCTTGCCTCGCCCGGCCGACTATCTCGAGCACGAGGCCCGCACAGTCCTCCCGCGGTTACTCGACGCCGCAGATTTCAGGAGCGGCGTGTTGATCGGCCACTCCGACGGCGCCTCGATCGCCGCTCTCGCCTTGGCGGAAGGCGATGCCCGCCTGCGGGGCGGTGTGCTGATGGCGCCGCATTTCTTCGTGGAGGAGGTCACGCTGTCCGCGATCCGGCGAACCCGAGCCGCCTACGAGCGGGGGCTCTTGAGGACCCGCCTCGGCCGCTGGCACACCGATGTCGAAGGGGCCTTCCGTGGCTGGAACGACGCATGGCTGGATCCGGCCCGGCGCGGATGGACGATCGAGGCTGCGCTGACACGCCTGACCGTCCCCGTGACACTTATACAGGGAACCGAGGACGCCTACGGGACGCAAGCCCAGATCGCTGCAGCCCGCAGATCATGTCCACCCAGCCTGCTCACAGTCCGTGAGATGCCGGGTGTCGGTCATGAACCACATCGCGAAGCTTTCGCGGACACGGTCGCTCTCATCTCGGCTTTCGTCGAGTATGTCTTGAAAGACAAACCAGGATAAGGATCTACACAATCCTGACGGCGCTATGATGAATGACGGAGCTGTCTCCGACAACAGAAGCACATCTTCAGTTCGCGATTCTGCGAGAGGCCGAAACGCCACGTCTGCTATATGTCCCGCACTTCCGCAAATCGCCTTTCCGCTTCCGGCCAGCATTTTCCATCACGAAGCACTTCTGTAAACGTCTTCGATGAGTGGTTTTCTGTCTATCGAATTTCGGCCAGCAAGGCATGAAAGCGAACGTCGGCCACATGCATACTCACGAGGGAAGCCAGGCATTGGCCTGCTTGAGGTGAGCGCCATTTGTTCGTTCAGGTGTGAGGCCTAGATCATGCCGCTATGCCACGCCATCTTCGGCCACTACCTCCCGCGTCACGGCGAATTGGCCAACACAGCCCGTAGTGCTCCGCATTTCACTGCGTTCGTGGTCAGCACGTGCAATGCCGTTGCAAAGTTCTGCACCTGCCGCACATTGAAGCGGACCTACGGGCCTAAGATCGCGATCCTGCGAAATGCATGATCCGAGCAGGCCGCCGGCTCAGCCCGGATTGGATGGCGGGTCGCCCTCCCGACCCTGAGCCGGCCGACAGGCGCCCTAGCCGTGATCGGTCCGCCGGATGCGCTGGCTTTGCTGCCCGAGGCCCTCTATCCCTAGCGAGACCGTGTCGCCCGGCTGCAACCAGACGGGCTTGGGCTTGATCCCCATGCCGACGCCCGGCGGCGTGCCCGTCGCGATGATGTCGCCCGGCAGGAGCGTCATGTACCGACTGCAGTACGCGATGATCTCGCGAACGCCGAAGATCATCGTGCGCGAATTGCCCGTCTGACGGCGGGTTCCATTCACGTCGAGCCACATGTCGAGCTGCTGCGGATCGTGGATCTCGTCCTTTGTCACGAGCCAGGGTCCAATTGGACCGAACGTATCGCATCCCTTGCCCTTGTCCCATTGGCTGGACTGAAGCTGGAAGGCCCGCTCCGAGACGTCGTTCACGACGCAGTATCCGGCAACATGATCGAGGGCGTGCTCCTCGGTGACGTACTGCGCCGTCGATCCGATCACGACGCCGAGTTCCACTTCCCAGTCGAGCTTGGTTGAGTCGCGGGGCTGGATCGTGTCGTCGTTCGGCCCGCAGACGGCGCTCGGAGCCTTGAGGAAGATGATTGGCTCGCTCGGGATGGCCATGCCGGCCTCGGCCGCGTGGTCCGAGTAGTTGAGCCCGATGCAGATGAACTTCGAGAGGCCTGTGAAGGGAACGCCGAGGCGGGGGCTTCCTTCTACCCGGGGCAGCCGCGTCGGATCCGTCTGTGCGATCCTGGCGAGACCGTCGGGCGCGAGTTCGGACGGACCAAGATCACGGCACACCGACGAGAGGTCGCGGAGGACGCCTGCAGCATCGACCAGAGCAGGCCGCTCGGACCCAACCTCACCGTAACGACAGAGCTTCATCGATCATCTCCGGATCAAGGGCGAATCAAGTGGGAGGAAGCCGGTCCAGCGGGTGCCCCTTCGGCAAGAGAGCTGAGCCAGTCGCGGGCGAGGGGCACATCGGCCGGTGTCAGGTCGTGGCCGCAGGGTAGGACATGGTGGGTCGCTTCGGCGCCCAGCTCGGTCAGGCAAAGTGCCAGATCGGCCCCGAGTGCCGGCGGCGCGATCGTATCCGTCTCGCCCGAGACAACGACGGCGCGCTGCCCGACAAGGGCAGCGGCCGCGGTACCAGTCAGCGGTGGAACGGCGCGCAACAGGATCGCGCCCGTCAGAAGAGCAGGATGCAGAAGCATGAGTGCGGCCGCGATGTTGGCTCCGTTCGAGAAGCCGAGGGCAAGCGGGGGCCCGAAACCGTAACGGTCGCGGGCGGCCGCGACGAAGGCCGCCAGCTCATCGGCTCGGCGGACGACCTCGGATGAATCGAAACGACCGTCCGGATGGCGAGCGAAGTGGCGCAGCTTGCCACCTTCCGATACGGCTCCGCGGACGGCCAGCATCGGCGCGCCGGGGGCCGCTGCCTGGGCAAAGGGCACAAGCTCGTCTTCGTCACCTCCGGTGCCGTGCAGCAGGAGGAGCGGCGATCGGCTCCCTTCCGACGCATACCAGCGGTGGGCCAAGCTATCGAGGCTCACCGGCCTGCCTCCGACCCGAAACTGAGCCCGGAGTTGGCGGGGTGGGGCGTGACTCGCGTGAACGGGCGGCGTGTCGCCAGGAGTAGCACCACGATGCCCGTCAGCATCAAGCCCGTCATGAACCACAGGCCGGGCGTCAGGCTCCCCGTCGCGTTCCGGATCCAGCCCAGCAGGAAGGGGCTCACGAAGCCACCCGTGAGGCCAAGGCAGTTGATCAGCGCCAAGCCGCCCGCGGCCGAACGCTCGGGGAGATAGGCCATCGGGATGCCGTAGAAGATCGGCATCGCGCCGAAGAGCGTCGCGGTCGCGACGGAGAGCAGTGCCAGGACGACTGGAAGGTTCGCGCCGGCGAGGGACGCCCCAATCAGCGCGCAGGCACCGACACCGACACAGACGGCGTAGTGCCACCGCCGCTCTTGCCGTCGGTCCGAGCGTCGGGACAGCCACACCATGCCGATGCCGCCGATCGCATAGGGGATTACGGACCATAGGCCAATTGCGGCGGCTCCCTGGACACCGGCGGCCTGCATCATCACGGGCATCCAGAAGGTGATCGCATAGAGCCCGCAGACGAGGGTGAAGTACGCCAGCGCGAGGACGTAGATTCGTGGGTCGCGGAACGCCGCACCGAATGCATGGCCGCCGGCAGCCAAGTTCGCGTCCCGGTCGATCTCTGCCAAAAGGAGCATCTTCTCGGATGATGTCAGCCAGGGAGCATCTTGAGGCTTGTCGACGAGGATCCGGAGCGCGACGAGCCCGAGAAGCACGGCCGGCATGCCCTCCAGAAGGAACATCCACTGCCAGCCCCTGAGGCCGAGGACGCCCTGCATGCCTTCGAGGATGAAGCCTGAGACAGGTGCACCGATCACACCGGCGAGCATGCTGCCGCTCAGAAAAATTGCAGTCATTTCCGCCCGGCGGCGGTTCGGATACCAGAGCGTCAGATAGTACATCACCCCGGGGGCGAGGCCCGCCTCGAACGCTCCCAGGATCAGCCTCAGCGCGTAGAACGAATGGGGCCCGGTGATGAACATCGTTGCCGAGGAGGCGAGCCCCCACAGGATTAGGATGCGCGCCAGCGTTCGCCGGGCGCCGACGCGCTGAAGGACGAAGTTGCTCGGGACTTCGCACAGAAAGTAACTGACGAAAAATAGTCCGGCGGCGAGGCCGTAAACCGCGTCGTTGAAGCCCAGCTCCGCGCGCATGTGCAACTGCGCGTAGCCGATATTCACCCGGTCGAGATAGGCAGCCACGTAGCATGCGAAGAGGAACGGCAGCAGCCGCCACTGCAATTTTCGATAGAGTGCGGCGCTATCCACATCATCCGTCGCGAATGACTTAGCCGGCGGTCGGCCAAGCACGGGCGGATCACCTCCGGGCGTCACGTCCATTTTCATGATCTCCCTATTCTGTTCCGGAACTTCCGTCCGGTTCGAAGGCACGCCGGGCGCAAGTTCTCTCGCGCTCGCCCTCAGAGACGTGAGAACCAGTCCTCAAGTTCGATATTGAGGGGGAGGAGGATGCGAACGACGCAGTTGTACCAAGCCGTCGTCAGGACCAGTTCTAGTCGCTCCTGCTCGTCCAGGAACCCGCACAATTCGGCCCAGAGGCCGTCATCGACACGGCCGGTCCGCGTCACGTCGCGAGCGAAGCGCATGACGGCGCGTTCGGAAGCGGTGAACCGGTCATCCGTCTCGAACTGCGCAAGCTGCTCCAGCTTGGCTTGGGACAGCCCGGCCTTCACCGCCGAGTTCCAGTGATGCGCGACCTCGTAGTCAGCCCGCGTCTCAAGCCCGACCGTCAGGACGGCTAGTTCGCGAAGTTGCCGGTCGAGCAGAGTGCTCTGGCGCAGCGACATCGCCATCGCGAGAACCCCGTCACACAGCGCAGGCGCGTTGGCGACGGCGAGAAAGACGTTCTCGACCGGCTTTCCCCGCAGCGCTTCCAGGCGGTCGAACAATCCCTGGTGATCTGGTCCGACGCTGGCCCGGCTCGCGTTCCCAATCCTCGGCACTTCGAGCTCCCAATCAGGGCGTTTGCGCGGAGTGGCGGACCGTGAAGGTAGAAGCCGTCAGCCCAGCGTCAGCATCGTATAGCGCGCCGGGTTGCATCGATATAATGATATCGATGCATTCAATTGATCGATGCCGTCGATCGAACGGGCAGACCGATGGAACTCCGTCACCTGCGTTACTTCGTGGCTCTGGCTGAGCACCTGAGCTTCACCCGGGCCGCGCGGCAGACGCACATCACCCAATCGACCCTGTCTCACCAGATCCGGCAACTGGAGGATCAGGTCGGGCAACGCCTGTTCGACCGCGTCGGCAAGCGCGTGTTCCTCACTGAAGCCGGGCAGAACCTGCTGCCCCGTGTCCTACGGGCCCTCGGCGAACTGGACGAGGGCCTTCGGGCGCTGTCCCCCCAGGATCAGGTCCTGACCGGTTGGCTTAGGATCGCCGCGACGCACACCTTTAACGTCAATCTCGTCCCCGCCTGCCTGACCGAGTTCCTCACCCGCAATCCTTCGATGCGCGTCGTCGTGGAGGAACTCGCCGCTAGCGTGATCGAGGAGCGGCTCCTAGCCGGTGCCCTCGATCTCGGAATCTCCTACAGGCCAGACCACCAGCAGGATCTCGCCTTCGAACCCCTCTATGACGAGCCTCTGGATCTCGTGCTTTCGCCTGAACACCGGTGGGCAGCCCGGAAATGGGTCCGCATGGCGGAACTCCACCATCAGCCGGTCGTGTTGCTCTCACCGGAATTCACCACCCGCAGGCTGCTGGATGACTGCTTCCGGCAATGCGGCGCCGTCCCGCACCTCGTCGCAGAGATGAACACGATCGGTCCCATCCTCGGCCTCGTTCGGCGTATGAACATCGTCGCGATCCTGTCGAGACAGGCCGTCCCAGAGGATGGGACGCTTTTGTCGGTTCCTCTGGAAACTCCCACGCCCATGCGGAGCCCTGGCGTGCTATTGCGCCGGAACGAGGTCCTGCCTCCGCACGTCGCATCCTTCCTGCACACGCTCCGACGAGCCTGCGATAAGGCTTCTCATTCGACGCGTCGGTTGTAGCGGGGATGTCGTCGCGGGAGCTCGCCAGTGTGTCCACGACCGCTACGGCGAACGAGCCCGAATTGGAGTCAGATATGGCAGCCAAGCAGGTCACCCTCACCTTCGACAACGGCCCCACACCACATGTGACGGATCAGATCCTGGGGATCCTAGACCGGGCCGGAATCAAGACCACCTTCTTCGTGATCGGGCAGAGGCTCGACGACCCCGCTGCAGCCGATCTCATGCGGGCTGCTCATACAGCGGGGCATTGGATCGGAAATCACACCTTTACGCATTCGGTGGCACTCGGGGACCGGACGGACCGGGACTATGCGCTCCGAGAGATCGAGGAGACGCAGCAAAGGATCGGTTCGCTGACGCGACCGGAGAAGCTCTTCCGCCCCTACGGGAACGACGGACTGATCGGCCGGCATCTGTTGAGTCGGGCGGCGCTCGATCACCTCCTCGCCGAACGCTACACGACGATCACCTGGAACAGCGTCCCCGGTGACTGGAAGGACGCGGACGGCTGGGTCGAGACCGCGATGGCCCAGGTGCGGGAGCAGGACTGGAGTGTCATGGTCATTCATGACATCGAGGCTGGATGCCTCGTCCGGTTGCCTGAGCTGCTTCAACGTCTGACAGATCTTGGAGCGACCTTCGAGCAGGCGATTCCGAGGTCGGTGATTTTGACCGAAGCGGGACGGACTGTGTCGATGTCTCCGGACTTCATGGCCGATTGATCGGCACACCCTCGCAGGGCGTGCGACAGATCTGCCGGCATCATCGATCGATGGCATCGATTGAAACGACGAAAATATATCATCGCAACACTGCAAAATGGCCTGCTATGCTTCGTAGCGAGACTTGGCTCGGTCGGGACGGCGCGAATTATTCGAACAGGATCGCGCCGCGGAAGCCAAGCTCGCGATGGGGGATTTGGAATGGCCGATGCGTCCAAGACGCGCGTTGCTATCGAGCAAGCGTCTGAGAACGAACGAGCCAGGATCTATCGGAAGATCAGCCTCCGGCTGATCCCGATGATTTTCCTATGCTATGTCCTGAACTACATCGACCGTGTAAACGTCAGCTTCGCCAAGTTGACGTTCCAGAGTGACATCGGCCTGTCGGACGCGAGTTACGGCTTCGGCGTCGGCATCTTCTACGTCGGGTACATCCTCTTCGAGGTGCCGAGCAATCTTCTCCTTGGCCGCATTGGCGCGCGGAAGACGCTGACACGTATCATGTGTCTGTGGGGCCTCGTGTCCTGCTCGATGGCGTTTGTGACGAGCCCGGCGACCTTCTACCTGGCTAGGATCCTACTCGGTGCGGCCGAAGCTGGCTTCTTCCCGGGCATCGTCCTCTACCTCACCTTCTGGTTCCCCCATCGCCTGCGCGGGCGGGTGATGTCGCTGTTCGTCCTCGCCATTGCGGTGTCGGGCATCGTAGGCGGACCAGCCTCCGGTTGGATCATCCAGCACCTCGCTGGCGCGGCCGGCTTCAAGGGCTGGCAATGGCTGTTTCTCGTAGAGGGGGCGCTGCCGGTACTCGTCGGAGTCGGCGCGTTCTTTGTGCTGAGTGACCGACCCGCGGATGCCGCCTGGCTGACGCCACGGGAGAAGGCGATCGTGGCGGCCGATCTCTCATCCGGGACCTTCGAACAGGGACCCGCGCCCGCGAGGGCCTTCCTGTCGGCCCTGCGAAATCCGAAGCTGTGGATCGCGACCTTCGGATATTTCTCCATCACCTGGGCGGGGACCGTTCTGAACTTCTGGGCGCCGACGATTATCCATCGATCGGGCGTAGCCGACGTGTTCAGCGTCGGGCTCTTGTCGGCGATCCCCTATTCCGTGGGTGCCGTCGGCATGCTCCTGCTGTGCCGTAGTTCGGACCGGCGGCTCGAGCGGCGGTGGCATTTCGCCCTATCCGCCTTCCTGGCCGCGACGGCCGCCCTCGCCATCTCCCTCGTCGCGCAGAACGTTGCGGCGGCCATCGCCTGCCTGGCCCTGCTCGCCATCGGCTATCTGTCGGCGACCGCCCTGTTCTGGACCATACCGGTGCGCTTCCTGACCGAAGCCGAAGCCGTGGGAAGTCTCGCCTTCATCAGCAGCATGGGGCAGGTCGGAAGCCTGGCGGCGCCAATCGCGTTCGGATTTTTCACGAGCCTGACGGGCGGTCTCGCCGTCTCGACGGGTCTCGTCGCTTTCGTCCTTGCCACCGGCGGAATGGCTATTCTCTCCCTCCGCAACCCGCGTTTGGTTGAAAGACCTCTGTCATCAAAGCCAATAAACACGGGCTGCGACTTCGGCACGCGGTCGTGACATCGCTCCTGTCGCTAGTGTCCAATTCCACAGCGGGCATGCTCTGAAGCGGATCGGCCGCTTACGGCCAGACTACGTCTCGCCGGATCGTCGGGGCGCGTAGGACCGACCGTTTCGCTTCGCGCTCAACCCGGCCATTCGGGGTACACCGCCGTGTTCTCCGAAGCGGACGCTCCGGCAGCGCCACGCGTAAGACGGTGGATCGCGCGCACCTGCTCTCGATTGTCGAGAAGATCCAGGCCAGGAATGCCGCCCCGCTGATCCGCGCTGAGGCCGTCGCGGCGGATGCGTCTTCATTCGGGCCTGCCTGAACAAGGTGGAGAATCAACCCGAACGCGCCCGCGCCGAGGCGTTCTGGGACCGCGTCATGCAGGAAGTCGCCCAACATCGGCTACGGTATCGCCTTCGGGCGCGCGATAGTCGCTCTCCCGAGGAGCGACCTGGCGCAGGTCAGCCCATCGCATTGCGGAGTTCGCCTACGTGGATGTCGTCGAGATCCATCGCTCGCCGTGGCGGACCATCGGCCTCTTCCTGGCCTCCGTCGGTTTCGCGGCCTTCGCCGGCTGGCTGATCTATGCGCACCCGACAATCGGGCGCACGGCCGTGACGCCCGGAAGCTTCGCCGAGTTCGAGGCCTATGCCGGCGTCGCGTTCTTCGGCCTCTGCACGGTGCTGATGTTCCCCAAGCTGTTCCAGTCGAAACCGGTGGTGTCCGTCGGGCCGCGTGGGATCTACGATCGCAGGCTGTCGACCGACTGGATCCCCTGGGAGACGATCCGCAGCGTGACCCCGATGCAAATCCAGCGGCAGCGCATGCTGGTGCTGGAGATCGACCCGACGGCCGACGCGCATCTGTCCTGGACGAAGGGGGCGCGCCGCAGGGCCAAACTGAATCGGGTCTTCGGGCGGTCCGGTTACTGGATGACGGCGGCCGATCTGCGCGGCGGCTTCCCGGCATTGGCCGAGGCGGTGTCCGCGGCCCGGCGCAACGCGTAGCCTGGGGTCCGCCGGCTATTCCATCGCCGCCCGGTCGCTCATCCGGGAACTGACCCGGTGATCGCGGCTCTCCAGCCCGGCTGTCGACGAAATCACGACGTCGGACAGGCCGAGCCACGAGGCCATCAATCGCAACTCCGCGAGTATCCGCTCCATCGTAGCCGCCGGCGCACCCGGCTCTTGATGCGCGCGTAGGACGATCAGCGCCCCGGCCCGTCGATCCGCCTTCAGGTCGACCCTGGCTACCAGCGCGCCGTCCATGAGGAACGGCAGCACGTAGTAGCCGTGCTCGCGCTTGTGGGCGGGCGTGTAGATCTCGAGGCGGTACCGGAATCCGAAGAGGCGCTCCGTCCGTGGCCGGTGCCAGACGAGCGGGTCGAACGGCGACAGGAGGGCCGCGCCGCGGTGACGGCGGCCGGGCCGGGCATCCCTGTGCAGGTACGCCTGCTGCTGCCATCCGCGGACGGTCACGGGAATGAGCACGCCCTCCTCGACGAGCTGCTCGATGGGCAGGCGCGCCTCGGTCGGCGAAAGGCGGTAGTAGTCGCGCAGGTCGTTCGCGGTCGCCACGCCGAGCGCCTCCGCGGATCGCGCGACGAGTTCGCGCCGGGCGTCCACCGGAGCCGGGGTCGGTCGGGCGAGGACGGAGCGGGGCAGCACCCGTTCGGGCAGGTCGTACACGCGCTCGAAGCTGCCCCTCCGATGCGTCGACGCCACGAGTCCCGCCCAAAAGAGCCATTCGAGCGCGTGCTTGGCATCGCTCCAGACCCACATGCCCTTGGACGCCTTCGGGCCCGAGACGTCGGAGGCAGCCAGCGGGCCCTCCTGCCCGATCCGGGCGAGCATGGCGTCCGCCTCCGCGCGCCGCTCGCCCGCGAACGCCTTGAGCTGGTTCCATACGCCGTGGCCCTGGCGGGCGCGGTCCATGCGCCAGCGCAGCAGAGGCTGGAGATCGATCGGCAGGAGGGACGCCTCGTGACCCCAGTACTCGAAGAAGCGCTTCGAGCCTGCGACAGCCAGGGCGTCGAGGGCGCCGCGGTCGTAGGGCCCCAGGCGCGAGAACAGCGGCATGTAGTGGGCGCGGACGAGGACGTTCACGCTGTCGATCTGGAGCAGGCCCAGGCGGCCTATCTGCCGACGCATCCGCGAGACGGCGATCCCGTCCGACAGCGGGCGCATGCCGAGGCCCTGGGCGGTCAGCGCGATGCGGCGCGCTTCGGTAATCGACAGTTCCAGCTTCGATCCAGCCATGGGATGGGCGGGGAGGCGGGCGTCACGATCCTACGGCCGCAGGTGCTGACCTTCGGAGGATAACCCTCCACCGTCATCTGCTCAGCGGATCGTGTGGCTGGCGGCCTCGACGGTGGCTGGCCGGGACGGCTTGTTGAACACCGTCTGGCAGCCCGGACTCAGGCGCGCCCTGTTCCGGACCATGCAGGCCGTGATCCGGTCACGGTCCGGGATCTCGCTCAGGCAGAGCTTGAATGCGTCTCCTCGGCACAGGCGCGCCGCCTCGGCATCGTCGGCCCTGGCGGGCGTGCCGACGAAGGGCGTCGATGCGACGACGACGGCGGACAGACAGACGATTGCTTTCATGGTGCCGAGGTGCCCGATCTGGATCCTTCCGAAGGGCGGGCGTCCGATGGGCCAAGTGGCATCTGCGCTCGCCGATCCCACAACAGGATCCGGAACCTCGGGTTCCGCCCGGGGATGCCGCCCCATGCGCCCGGCACAGGCGCACCATTCGTGGGCAGGGCCAGCGGCCCGGTCTACCGGTCGCAGCGGCCGTCGATCCGGTCCTGAAGACCAGTCGCGACATAGACGAAGGCGCCGAGCAGGGCGACGGCCGTGGGCGTCGCAAACAGGAGCCACGTGTAGTCGTGCGGGCTCATCGCAGCTCCTTCGCACCCAGGGGGAGGGGCGTGCCCGCCCATGGATGGACCCGAACGGCGGGAAGCGATAGCCGGCCGGGCCTCAGGCTCGGCTTCCCGGCTACCTCGTGGCGCAGCGCTTCAGGGTGAACGGCTCGCCGGCCTTGAAGCCGCGTGCGATCGACGCGATCATCGTGTCGCCGGCGACCGAGAGCGTCCATCGCGCCTTCCTGGCCGAAGGACCGCCGCCGCAGACCTCGTCGAGCTTCCATCCGAAGCTGCCGGCCGTACCGCTCCCAAGAAAAAACGCCCCCGACGTTTCTGACGAGGGCGCGAGGTGCGTTGAGGACGACCCATGCGTCAGGTCACTGGTATAATGCATGCCAGAGCGAGAGGTGCAACTCCCGAGTCCCGGCCACCTAGCTTGCGATCCGCGCTGGGACCACAACGGCTGCCTCGATCCAGTTTGCAGTCGGGATGGCGTACAACGCTCGGCCGACGACACGCGAGAGTGCATGACATCGCTGCTGCAGATCTCATCGACCGACACCAGTCCGATACTGGCCCTCAACAACGCGCACGCGGCCGAGCTCTCCCTGCTCGACGAGGAAGGTCTCTCCGAGCTCGTGGCGGGGAGCTTCCACGTACGCCGGATTGGCCGCAATGACGCTTTCCTTATCGCCCTCGATGAGCGGCATCCGACCTATGCGAGCCCGAACTATCTATGGTTCCGCAGTCGCTACCCGCGCTTCGTGTACGTCGACCGGGTCGTGGTCGCCGGCATTGCCCGCGGCCTCGGCCATGCGCGGCGGCTCTACGAGGATCTCTTCCGGAAGGCCCGCGAGGCCGGTCACGACCTGATCGTGTGCGAAGTCAACTCGATGCCGCCCAACCCGAGCTCGGACGCCTTCCACGCCCGGCTCGGTTTCGAGGAGGTCGGCGCAGCCACCATTCTCGGCGGAGCCAAGACCGTCCGCTATCTCGCTCATCGCCTGCCCGGCCCACGCTGACCTTGCACGAGCCGACGGCAAGTCCATACAGACAGGCCAGTCAGGTTCGTCGACGCCCGCGCTTTCCCGATGCCTCCAGAGGCCGCGCGGCACGCTCGAAGCCGGCCCAGGGATCCTTGCCGAGCGCCGCCAAGCGACCGGGCAGGGTGGCGACGTCGAAGCGCGCTCCGGAACCGAGGGACGGGAGTTCGTCCCAGCCGACCGGCACCGAGACCGGCGCTCCCGCGCGGGCGCGGGTCGAGAAGGCCGCGACCGCGGTCGCACCACGCTGGTTGCGCAGGTAGTCGATGAAGATGCGACCGTCCCTGGCCTTCTTCGACACGGTCGCGACGTAGCGGTCGGGCGCGTCCCTGGCCATCTCGGAGGCCAGGCGCTTCGAGAACGCCTTCGCCTCATCCCACCCAGCCTTCGGTTCGACCGGGACGACGACGTGCAGTCCCTTGCCGCCGGTGGTCTTGACGAAGGCGCCGAATCCCGACGTTCGCACCCGTTCGCGGACCTCGAGCGCGCCGGCGACGAGGTCGGTCCAGGCCACCCCGTCCCCGGGATCCAGATCGAAGACCAAGCGGTCCGGCCGATCCGGGTCCGCGGCCGTCGCGCCCCAGGGATGGATCTCCAGGACGCTCGCCTGGACCAGGGCGCGCAGGCCATCCGGGTCGCCGATCACGACCGCCTTCCCGGTCCCGCCTTCGAGGACGCGGAGAAGGCGTTCGTCGATCCCGGACCAGCCGTGCTTCTGGTAGAAGCACGAGCCGAGGCCAGCCGGGCACCGGACGAGCGACAGAGGCCGGTCGATCACGTGCGGCAGGATGCGCTCGGCGATCTCGGCGTAGTACTCCGCCAGCCCCTCCTTCGTCAGGCCGACGTCGGGCCAGAGCACGCGATCTGGATGCGTGAGCGTCACGGTCGACTCCGTGGTTCTCCGCTTCGACGCCCGTGAGCGCGCCGGCGCCGCCTTCCGGACGACCCCGTCGGGCGCCACGCCGGTCCGGATGGTCTTGAACGACGCATGGCGCAGTTGACCGTCGGCGGTCCATCCGCGGAACGTCACCTCGCAGACGAGACGAGGCTCCACCCATCGTGCATTGCGGCGCGCCAGGGGCGGAAGCTCGTTGTTGAACGGCGGTGCCGGGATCCGCAGGGACTCCAGCTGCGCCCAGAGCTCCCGCGCGACCGCATCGCCGAACCCTGTGCCCACCCGACCGACGTGGACGAGGGTGCCGTCCTGATGCGTGCCCAGGATCAACGAGCCGATGGATCGGGAGGACGTGCCGGAGGGCATGAAGCCCGCGACGACGAACTCCTGGGACTGGGTGCACTTGACCTTGCGCCAGAGGTCGCTGCGGCCGGAGCGGTAGGGCGCGTCCGCCCGCTTCGCGACGATGCCTTCGAGCCCGAGTCGGCAGGCGTGTCGGGCCATGGTCGCGCCGTCGTCGACGAGATGCTCGCTGAACCGGATCCGGTCGGCGGACCCCGCATCGTCCAGGCTCTGCAGCAGCAGAGCCTTGCGATCGGTCAGGGGGAGGGCGCGGATGTCCTTGCCGTCGATGTAGAGCAGGTCGAAGGCGTAGAAGAGCGCCGCGCCCGTGTCGCCGTCGGCGAGGGCCTGCTGAAGCGCCGCGAAGCTCGAGATGCCGCTCGCGTTCTCGACGACGATCTCGCCGTCGATCAGGGCGGAGGGCAGCTTCAGCTTCTGGAGGGCCTTCGCGATCGGCGCGAACTTCGACGTCCAGTCGAGGCCGGAGCGCGTCGACAGCTTCACGGTGCCGCCGTCGATGCGCGCCTGCATGCGGTAGCCGTCGTGCTTGATCTCGTACAGCCATCCCTCTCCGGTCGGCGCCGCGTCGACGAGGGTCGCCAAGGCCGGCTCGACGAAGGGCGGCAGCACGGCCTTCCGAGCGCGCGGGGACCGGGCCGAGGCGGTCTTCGTCACGCGCGCCGAAGCGACCTTCGCGCGTGCCGCGTGGTCGGGTCTGACCTCGCCGCCGGCAGCGAGCTCGCGGTTGGTCCGGCCCGACAGGACCGACGCGTCTTGCTCGCCGAGGATGTCGCCCTCGCGGCGCGCGTGCTCGTCCTCGGCCTTCATCAGCAGCCAGGGCTGCTTCTTCTCGCCGCCGCGGCCCTTCATGCGCACGAGATGCCAACGGCCGCCGAGCCGCTCGCCCCGCAGAACGAATTCGAGGTGGCCCTTCTCGAGACCGGCGGCCGGATCGCCGACCGGCTCCCAGGATCCGATGTCCCAGACGATCATGGTTCCGCCGCCGTACTGGCCCTTGGGGATCGCCCCTTCCCAACGCAGGTAGTCGAGAGGATGGTCCTCGGTCCGGACTGCGAGCCGCTTCTCGGCCGGCGACAAGCTCGGCCCGCGGGTGACGGCCCAGCTCTTGAGCACTCCGTCCATCTCGAGCCGCAGGTCGTAGTGCAGGCGTCGGGCGTCGTGCTTCTGGACGACGAACCGTGCCTTGGCGGTCTTCCGCCCACGGCGTCCCCGCGGCTCGGACGAGGCCTCGAAATCCCGCTTCTCGCGGTACGGCTTGAGGAGCTCGGACATGTCTTTCGGCAAACCGCCGCGGTCGATCGCCGGTTCCGGGATGCCGCTTCGACTGCGGGGACAGGCAAGATCTCGCAAGTTATCCACAGGGCTGGCCGTGCAGGAACGAGTCGAGAGCGACTCTCGTTGAGTCGCCGAATTCGTGGTCGGCACCGCATCGACTCATCGCCGGCGACGAATACTTGTACGAATTCTGGAGGCTGCGGTGGCATCTCGCGCCAATTGGAAGGGGCATCTGCGTCTTTCGCTCGTCTCCTGCTCAGTCGGACTGTATCCGGCGATCAGTTCGTCGCGGGACCTGAAGTGCCACACGATCAACCGTGAGACCGGCAACCGCGTGAAGCAGCTGCTGGTCGACTCGCTGACCGGGGAGAGTGTCGACCGCGATGACCAAGTGAAGGGCTGCGAGGTCGCCAAGGACGACCTCGTCCCCGTCGAGGACGAGGAGCTCAGCGAGATCGCGCTGGAAAGCACGCATACGATCAACATCGAGGCGTTCTGCAAGCGCGAGGAGGTCGACGAGCGCTACCTCTACAAGCCCTACTACCTCGCGGCCGAGGACAAGGTCTCGCGCGAGGCGTTCGCCGTCATCCGGGATGCGATGAGGAAGAAGGGGATGGCGGGCCTGGGCCGGATCGTCATCTACAAGCGGGAGCGCATCGTCCTGATCGAGCCCTACGGCAAAGGCCTGCTGGCGACCCTGCTGCGGTACCAGGACGAGATCCGGTCGCCCACCGCCTACTTCGAGGACATGCCGGACGGCAATCCGACCGACGAGATGCGGTCCCTGGCTGAGGAGCTGATCGCCCGGTCGACGAGGAAGTTCGATCCGTCGAAGTTCGAGGACCGCTACGAGGAAGCGCTGATCGCGCTGGTCAAGGGCAAGGCGAACAACCCCGAGAAGGGCAAGGGTCGATCGAAGGTGGCGGCACCGAGCTCCAGCAACGTCGTGAACCTGATGGAGGCCCTCAGGCGCAGCATCGACTCCGAGAAGGGTGGATCCTCCGCTCAGCCGGCCGCTGCCAGGAAGAAGGCGGGTTCGAAGCGGTCGCGGCTAAATTCGAACCGCGGCGCGGGCAAGGCGACGTCCTCGAAGTCGCGGAAGGCCGCGTGATGGCCGCTCGTCCGCTCCGGCCTCCGGCCCTGGCCCTCTCCCGTAGCGCCGCACGGCGGCGACGGGCGTGCCGAATGCTCGAGAGACTCGGCTACGACCCGCTCGGGTTCTCCTCCAACAAGGATGCGGAGGCGTGGCTGGAGGAGGACACGCCGGAAGCCGCGATCGTGGACGATCCCTGCGATAGAGAACTGGAAGGCCTGTTCAGCGTCCTCAAGGCGCGGAACGTCGATCTGATCGCCCTGGATGGCCCGCCGCCGCAGCCTTCCAGGGCGTGAGGCTGGAAACTCCGGTCACGACATGGCGACATGACCGAGCCGGGTCTTGGCGAACTGAGGCTGACCGAAGCGGGCCTTCGGTATTAGGTAGTTGACGAGAGCGGCGACGAGATCACAAGGGACGAGTTCCTTGTGCTTCTCGAGTATGAATTCGGCATAGTTTGCGTTGCCGGACACGCCGCAGGCGAGGCAATATCGAACCACGGCCTCGGTCGAGCGTCCTTGAAGCGATAGATACGTGTCGATATTCTTCACGAACACGGTATCCGCAAACACCGTCCGACCTCTGGCCATGTGATCCCTGTGCCGGGTCGCGTACCGCCAATTCTCATTGGTCAGATGCAGCACCTCGAAATCTTGTCCGCGCATGTAGGCGACGGTCTCGTCGAAGTGCGGCTCCCCCTCGTAGGCCGGCATGAAACGGAGCTCGGCCTGTACGACGGCGGCCCCGGCGATGTGCTGCCGGGCGTCGCGCAGGACCAAGCCGTCTATGCCCTCCAGATCGCTCTTGAAATAGTCGAGACCTGAGACCCCGATTTCATCGAGGGCATCCGACATGCGCTTGGCTTTGACCTTGTGAACCGCTTTGACCCGTGCCAGATCCCGGAGGCCGAACGCCTCGAGGATCTCCTGCTTGTCCTCCAGCAGTGAGGACGCGTAGATGAAGTGCTTCTCGCGGAATTCATAGTCTCCCGCGGTAGGAGCGATGACACAGTTGATAGGCGAGTACCGACCGAACTTCGATCTGTTGGAGCCTACAGACAGAGCGTCGAGCGATATGAAGTGGATCGCGCTAGCGATCTCGGATGGGACGCGCACGATCGCCTCGCCCGAAGATCCGAAATCCGCCATGTTGAGAAAACCGTCGAGGCACGCCGTTATTGTCCGCGCATCCTTCTTGGCGTCATCACTTATCGCTTCGACACGATCGGCGAATTCCTCGACGGAAAAGCTCCGCAGAAGGGCCGAGCACGTGCCGAGGAGGTCGCTGTCGAATGGATTCTCTAGGACTATTGCCGAGATGTAGTTGACCGCGTTCGGCAGGTCGCCTTGTTGGAAGCTGACGACCGAAAGTCCGATCAAGGCTCGAGGGTTTTTGTCTTCTACCTTGAGTATCGCCTCCAGAAGATTTCTGGCTTCTTGGTGCCGTCCCGCTTGGATATCGGCGTTGGCTCGATCGAGAGCTTCATCGACGGACATCTCGGCCATTCTATTGCGCCCACGCTGGAGATTGCAGGTGGCTTATGCAAGCGCGCGAAGGGTCCTTGGCGCAGCCTGGCAAGACACCGCGACAGTGACCTGAGGCATGGTCCGCCACATCTGTCTTAAGGGTTAACGCTTGCCTATGCCGGTTGGCCGCTCGAGCCGCCGGGATGGAACCGGAGGCTCTCGGTCAAGGCCGGGACATCTGCTTATGAGTGACGCGTTTCGCTCCGTTCCTTTCCGATCCGGATCGATTGAAGGCCGTCCGCATCTCTGGTCGGCCTTTTCCGAAGCGATTGTTCCGCTTTCGGCCAGCATCTGCCACCACGACGCGCCCATCTGAACGTCCAAAATGGGTGGCTTCAAGATGGTCCGCTTCGGGGATGCAAACCGGCGGAAGCGGACACCCTGAAACTGCTATCGGGACGCTAGACCTGCTGCATCCCGCCGTCGACGCACAGTTCGGCCCCCGCGACGAAGCTCGCCTCGTCGCTCAGTAGGAACAGCGTGGCCGCTGCCACCTCCTCGGGACGCGCCATGCGGCCGAGCGGGATCGGCGCGATGAGTGCGGCCCGCCCGTCCTCAGATACGCTCGCCATCATGGCGGTATCGGTCGGACCGGGGGCCACCACGTTCACGCGGATGCCGTGTGGGGCCAGTTCCGCCGTCCATGTGCGCGCGTAGGAGCGCAGCGCTGCCTTCGTCGCGGCGTAGGTCCCGTAGGGCGTCACGCCCATGACGTCGGCAATCGACCCCATCAGCACGACGGCCCCACCCCGCCCCATTGCGCCCAGAGCCGCTTGCAACCCGAAGACAGCCCCACGGACGTTGACCGCAAAGTGCCGGTCGAAATGCTCGGGCGTCCCGTCGCGCAGGGTCGCGGGTTCCGAGATGCCCGCGTTGAGGACCAGCGCGTCGATCCGGCCATGCATCTCCCGCACCGTCGCCACGACGCGGTGCAGATCCTCCTGTTGGGCTGCGTCCGCGACGAGGCCCTGCGCACCGCGCCCGATCCTCGCAGCGGCTGCGTCGACCTCGTCGGCGCGCCGCCCGGTGAAGACGACCGACGCGCCTTCGACCGCCAGCCGCTCGGCGACCGCAAGGCCGATGCCTTTCGCCCCGCCGATCACCAGCGCAACCTTGTCTTGCATGCGAGCCATCGGGGCATCCCTTCATCTGCGATGGCGCAGCAGATACACAGCGTGTATCTGCTATCAAGAACGCACTTAAGGTAGCCTAGATATGGCCGACGATACCGACTTCGATGCCGCGTCCGCTTGCGCGCTCGCCAACATGGCGCAGGTCCGCCCGGTGCTGGACAAGATCGCCGACAAGTGGACGATCCTGATCCTCACGGTGCTTTGCCCGCGGCCTTCACGGTTCAACGCGATCAAGCGGCGGCTCGACGGCATCACGCACAAGGCGCTGGCGGACGCGCTGAAGCGGCTGGAGCGCAATGGTTTGGTGACCCGGACGGTGCTGCCGACCGCACCTATCGGCGTCGAGTATGCGATCACCCCGCTCGGCCATTCACTACGCGAGCCCTTTGAGGCGCTCTGCGCGTGGGCACTCAACAACGGTGCGGCGATTGATGCGGCCAACCGCGAACATGACAGCATCAAAATGAAGCCGTGAAAACGCGTCCGCTTTCGGATCGCCGGATGCCGGGACCGAACATCTAGTAGTCCAAATCTCACGCTTGGTACCCATACGCACATGTCGGCTCAGGGTGGGAAACGGCCCGACTGCTTTGAGCGTGGGAAATATCGAAAGCTGCCGTTAGCGATCCGGGGCGCTTTCTCGAAAATGATGGTGTTTCGAGAAAGTCGGTGAATGGCCGCCTGCAGCATTGCGGTCGGTGCTTATCCCTCGGCGGCCAACATCGTCAGCCGTTCACGCAGCCAGCGTTGTGCCGGATGGTTGGTCGTCCGGTCATGCCAGACACTCGCGATGGTAAAGCCAGGAATGGTGAGCGGCGGATCTAGCACCTGCACCCGATCCGACCAGCCATCGGCGATCCGCCGTGGGACCAAAGCAATCATGTCGGACCGTGACACGACCTCCGGCACGATCAGGAACCCCGACGTGGACAGGGCTACGGTGCGGCGGCGGCCGACGGCCTCTAGTGCCGCATCGGTAGGTCCCGAGAACCCGCCGCCTTGGGGAGACACCACAACGTGCTCCAAAGTACAGAACACGTCCATGCTGACATATCCCTGTACGGTCGGGTGTCCCTGCCGGGCGATCACCGTGTAATCCTCACAATAGAGCTGACGCTGGCGCATGGCCGCCGGTGCATGGTCTGAAGATGCCAAGGCAAGGTCGACCTCGCCGCGCTCCAACTGCGTGGCGAGCGCCAGCACGTCCAGGGCACGCCAGGCGATGCGGACCCTGGGCGCCTCGGTCCTGAGCGCGACCGAGAAGCGGGTGAGCAGCGCATACTGCTGGTAGTCGGTCGCGGCGATCACCAGGGTGGCCTGCATAGTCGCCGGGTCGAACGGTGCTCCATCTGCCACGACCCTGCGGACACCCTCCAGTGCTTCATGCAACGGTTGTCGAAGCTCGACGGCGCGCTGGGTCAGGACCATTCCGCGCTGTGCCGGAATGAGGAGGGGATCGCCGAAAGCCTCGCGAAGCCGCGCCAACCGGGCGGACAAGGCGGGTTGGCTCAGGTTCAGGCGCCGGGCGGCACGCGTGACGTTCCTTTCCGCCAGCAGGGCTTCGAGCGTGACGAGCAGGCCGAGATCGAGGTTCTTGGTATCCATGCGCTCGATAACAACAGGCAGAAGGTTTGATTTCAACACTGCGACGCGCCGCGCGATATGCCGAGCAGGCTTCAGTTCCGGGAGCCTCCATCGACGACGCGGATAGCAGTTTGCCGGAAGCCCTTACCCTCCAACCGCATCGCCCCTCCTCGATCGCGTTCCCGCTGCTCGCGGCCATCCTGTTCCTGTTCTTCGTGTCGAGCAGCGTGCCGTCGCCCTTGTTTGTCGTGTTCCAGGAGCGTTGGGGTTTCTCCCCGGGCATGCTGACGGTCGCGTTCAGCATTTACTCCCTGGTGCTGCTAGTGACGCTGCTCGTGGCCGGGTCGCTCTCCGACCACCTGGGACGGAAGCCGGTGATCGTTGCGGCGCTGGTCATCCAGGTCGTGTCCATAGCGCTTTTTCTGACGGCAGACGGCATCGGCGGATTGCTGGCCGCCCGGATCGCCCAGGGCATATCCATGGGCGTGGTCAACGGCGCCCTGTCGGCCGCGGTGATCGAGGCGGCGCCGCCGGCCCGCAGAGCCCTTGGCAGCCTGTTTACCAGCATCTCGCCGCTCGCGGGGCTGGCGACGGGCGCCTTCGTTACCGGCGCGCTGCTCGGCGTGACGGACAAGGCGGAGATCTGGGCGTTCGGCTTGCTCGGGGGGCTGTTCTGCCTGGGTGCGTCGATTGTTCTGCTTATTCCCGAGACGGCAAGCCCGGTGCCCGGCCTGCTTCGTTCCATGGTGCCGAGCGTGCATGTTGCCCGTTCGGCGCGCGACGGCTTCACGCGCGGGCTGCCGTTGCTCCTGTCGATCTGGGCGCTGGGCGGCTTCGTCAGCGCGCTTGGGCCGTCGCTGTTGCGCACTGTCTTCGGCGTCAGTAGCGGATTGCTGAACGGCGCCACCGTCGCCGTGCTGTGTGGCGCTGGCGCCGTGTCGCCGCTGATGATGCGCGGGCTGCCGCCCGGGCGCATGGCCGTCGTGGGCATGGCGGCGGTGACGGCCGGGGTTGGCCTCTTGCTCGTGTCGATCGGCACTGGAGCGTTGGCGCTGTTCTTCGTCGGCGGTGCGGTCGCCGGCGCCGGGCTAGGCGCATCGTTCAGCGGCCTTATCCAATCGCTCGTGCCGCTCACCCCTGTGCACGAGCGTGCCGAACTCTTCGCGGCGATCTTTCTGGTCACCTACCTGTCCTTGAGCGTCCCGCCCATCGCCGCCGGCTTCGCCGTTCCGCTGACCGGCTTCCTGGGCACGACCCAGGCTTATCTCGGCGCCGTCCTGATCGTCTCGGCGATCGCGACCGTCCTGCAATGGCTGCCCTCGCGCAGCCGAGGAGCACCCGCATGAAGGCTATCCAGGCACATCCGCAGCAAGGGCTCGACGGCCTGACGTTGATCGACCTCTCCGATCCCGGTGATCCCGGAGCGAGCGCCATCCGCGTGCGTGTGCATGCCTCCTCCCTAAACTTCCACGATCTGGGCGTGGTGACGGGACGGCTGCCGGCCGCCGATGGCCGCATTCCCATGGCCGATGGCGCCGGGGTGGTGGAGGCGGTCGGTTCCGAGGTCACTGAGTTCAAGCCCGGCGACCATGTCGTGTCCACCTTCTTCCCGACCTGGCTGGACGGTGAGGCGACCCTTGCCGATTTCGCCACCACGCCGGGCGACGGGATCGACGGCTTTGCTCGGGAGGTCGTGGTGGCGCCAGCCACGTCCTTCACGCGCGCGCCGGTCGGCTGGAGCCACGCCGCTGCGGCGACCCTGACCACGGCCGGGGTGACCGCTTGGCGCGCCCTGGTGGTCAACGGCGGTCTCAAAGTCGGGGACAGCGTGCTGGTGCTCGGCACGGGCGGCGTGTCGATCTTCGCGTTGCAGATCGCGCGAGCCATGGGGGCCACGGTGATCGCGACCTCCTCCTCCGACGAGAAGCTGGAGCGGCTTCGCACGATGGGCGCTGCCCATGGCATCAACTACCGTCAGAACCGAGAATGGGGCGAACGGGTGCGGGAGCTGACGGGCGGCACCGGCGTGGATCATGTCGTGGAGGTCGGCGGCCCGGGCACCCTGACGCAATCGATCAAGGCCGCGCGCGTGGGCGGCCACATCTCGCTGATCGGCGTGCTGACCGGGCGGGCGGGCGCCGTGCCGACGGCCATGCTCATGGCCCGGCAGCAGCGCCTCCAGGGTCTCATCGTCGGCAGCCGACGTCATCAGACTGACCTGATCCGCGGCATCGACGCCGTCCGCGGACACCCGGTGATCGACCGCTCCTTCCCGCTCGCCGAACTCGCCGATGCCTTCCGGCTCCAGGAGACTGGGGGCCACTTCGGCAAGATCGTCGTCGAGTTTTGATCAACGCATCCAGCAGGAGCATTGAACCATGAAGGTTCTTCTCGTATTCGCCCACCCGGAACGCCATTCCCTGAACGGCGCGCTGCGCGACGTCGCCGTGGCCGAGTTGGAAGCGCAAGGGCATGAGGTCCGCGTCAGCGACCTCTACGCTGAGGGATGGAAGGCGAGCGTTGACCGCGCGGACTTCCCCGAGATGGTGGAAGGCGAGCGGCTCCGGGTGGCCGAAGCGTCAGGTCGGGCGTTCACCGCCGGGGCGCTGACGGAGGACGTGAAGGCCGAGCAGGAAAAGCTGCTCTGGGCCGATATGCTAATTCTGCAGTTCCCGTTGTGGTGGTACCACATGCCGGCCATTCTCAAGGGGTGGGTGGACCGGGTCTACGCGTTCGGGTTCGCCTACGGCGTCGGCGAACGGAGCGACACGCATTGGGGCGACCGCTTCGGCGAAGGCACGCTGGCCGGCAAGCGCGCGATGCTGTTCGTCACGGTCGGCGGGTGGGCGACGCATTACGCCACGCGCGGCGTGAACGGTCCAATCGAGGACATCCTGTTCCCAATCAATCACGGCATCCTTTACTATCCCGGCTACACCGTCCTGCCGTCCTTCGTGGCCTACCGCGTGGACCGGATGGACGAGGCCGGCTTTCAGCGGGTGGCAGATCAGTTGAAGGAAAGACTGCGGACCATCGAAACCACTGCGCACATCCCCTACAGGATGCAGAACGGTGGCGACTACCAGGTTCCCAGCCTGGAGTTGCGGCCAGAACTGGGCGACCCTGGCGTGTCCGGCTTCGCCTTGCACGTGGATCAGAGCCGAGCAGGGTAATTCATCCTGCAGATCCTAAAGGCATCCTTCCATGCGCTGGGCCTGAGCGGTGCGCAAACTCGCCCGGCGTTGCCTTCCGAAAACGACGATGTTTCGGGAAAGAACGTCAGCCCTGCTCGGCAGGATCAGTCTGCACAGCATCGGCGAAACGACGCATCAACCGAGTGAGGTCCGCGACATCCCGTTCTGAACAATTGCCGGAAATCGCCCGCGCCATGGCGTTGCGCGCCAAGTAGCAAAGCCCGCTGAACACGTCGCGCATGCTGTGCTCGCGCTCAGCGGCCGCCGTGGGCAGGAGCGTCAGGTAAGGCGCGATCAGCGTCCGCTCTTCATCGTTGATGTCAGATGGGTAGGCGCGACGGGCGGTCATCCAGCCAAGACTGGCGCACCCTCAGGTTCGCGATACCCTCTAGGACCGCTTTCAGGAAATCCGGACGGCTCTCTGGACGACTGCAACGGGTCGATAGGGTACCGTCCGCCTTTTCGACACCATTCCTTCGAAGCGGAGTAGCCGCATTAGGCTATGCCCGGAAATGCCGCCACAGCAGCAACCAAGCCGTCCAGTTGGTCGTGTTTATGCTCAGCATTCAACAAGTTTATGCGCTGATGTGCTTCGATATGCGGTCGCCATCATTCCTGGCGGGGGGCGCGCGATAAAAGGTACCCTTGCCCTGCTTTTTGGCGGCATACAGGGCGCGATCCGCGCTAGCGAGGAGCGCCTGGCTGTCGGAGGCATCTAGATCCCGTTCTGCAATCCCGACGCTCACCCCGATCCGGACCAACGTGCCTTGGCTGAGGTCATAGGGCAGCCCCACAGCCGAGATGATCATGCTGGCTATCACCTCAGCGGATGCAGCTCGGGGCCCTGACAACAGTACGGCAAACTCGTCGCCGCCAATACGGGCAACAATGTCGGTGGCCATGACCACGTCCTTCAGCCGGCGCGCCACCAGCTGCAAAAGGAGGTCGCCAGCAGCGTGGCCGTAGGTGTCGTTCACGCTCTTGAAGCCGTCCAGGTCAAGGTAGAGCAGTGTGACCGCATGCTCTTCCTCACCCTCCGTACCCTCGAGTGCGGATCCCAGGGATTGATTGAGGAAGGTGCGGTTGGGCAGCCCGGTGAGCCCGCAGTGAAAGGCTTGATGGCGCAGCGCCAGCTCGGCACGCAGCAGCGCTACATAGTCGGTGTGCAAGCGCCGGTTCACGGCCGCGACAGCCACGAGGTAGAGCGGCGCCAGCCCGCAGAGGGCCAGGAGCCAGGGTTGGCCGCTCAGTACCGCGCCGATCGTGAAAGGCACAACCACGCTGATCATCTGGACCACGGTCATCCGCGGTGCACCAGGATTGCGGGCTGCTAGACCTCCCACAAATCCCGTTGTCGCAAGGCAGGCGAACGGCACCAGCACCGGATCGGCCGAGGCCATACATAAGCCAACCCCGCAGCCGATCTGGGCGCACCACAGCATGGAGCTGAGTACGTAAAGGTCCGTAAGCGGGAACCCGCCGTCTGTTGGTTGAGCCGGGCCGCGAAGGGCGCGCCTCATCACCAACATGCTGATGAGGCGCACAAAGGTGAGTGCCAGGTCGGCGCACAGCCAAGAGAGCATCATCAGCGTGGGAACACGCAGGACGGCGAGACTAGCCAGCGCGGCACCGACGACGGCAGCCACGCAAAGGGGGGCAGTCCCCACGACAAGGCGCCTCCGCAAGACCCGGAGTACGTCCGGAGGAACCTGCAGTGGCGAGGTGGTCAGCCAGGAAACGAAGCGCCAAGCTGGTGGAGGCGGGGCATTGTGGGCGAACGCCATGGCCAATCAGCGCATGGCAAGGCTTGAGCCCCGGTTAAGAGATCAAGCAAAACGAGTCCTGTCGACGCTACTACGAACGTCTTGGCGGAAAGGTCGTTAAGTAAAGCATGCATGACGCGCCCGGCGGAGCCGCGCCGCCCGCTTTGCGCCTCCATTGACCGGAGCTGGCCTCGGCGTTCAGCCTCGCAGAGGCTCGCTGACTATCCCGAGCCGACCTTGAACCGCGTTCTGTCTATGACCGCTTTCGAGAAATGCGGACGGCTGTGGCTGCGGCCGGAATGGGTCGGAAGCCGTATGACTGCTCGGGGTGGAATGCTGCCGGTCTGCTTCTGCGCCACGCGGGCACTCGAGCGGACATGTCCTCGACGATCCAGGCGGTCAGAGGCCGGAGGTCAGTTTTGTAAGCCAATCGCGCGAGTCTTTGACTAGGACAGTCTCCATAGACCTGTAGAGAAGCAGAAGACCTCCGCCAAGTCCAACTAGACCGCATGCGCCGAGTCCAGCCGCACTCGTGACGCCGGCTCCGACCCGAAGCCTCTAAGCCAAATGATTATCAGTCCTGCGCTAATTTACGGCTTGCGCTGCGGATCGCGATCGAAAATCTTGCTTTGAATACGCGTCTACGGAGAATTCGATGCCAGCCGCAAGTTGTTGCATAGGAAAATATCTAGGTTCATTTCTGCTATATACCGCCGGATCCAGCGTCGTTTTCGCGGATATGAGGGTGAATCGTTCCGTCGACGGCAAAATTGTCTCGATGTCTAACCTGTCGCCGGCGAAGGACTGTTCTTCGATGGCCTTGCGCGGCCGCATCAGCGATCTAACATTCGAGCAGGGAACGGTACGCGGATTCACACTTAACCAAAAAGGCGGCGAGCAGCACATCAACGTACCCGCTTTGTACGATTTTCCCGATCCACGCCAGAAAGCGATTACTCGCGATGGATATTCCACATTGATCCGCAACGGCCGCACCGTGACGATCAAGGCTCTGTTCTGCGGCGCAGCGGGAAAAATCGTGAAAATGGACGCGATCTCAACAGAGTAGGGACCATATCATGTCAACCAGATCGGGTGCGGTCGCCCTCCTATTCATGCTGTGTTGCGTCCAGGTCGCGAACTCGGGGTGGAAGCCGGCAAAAGGAACTCCGTATCCTGCGTTCACCTCCTGCGTCTCCTCCAATCTGTGCATATTCGTCTCGTGCCGGCGCGGTGGCGAAAGGTCCTTCGAGATCTACTCCGTCGAGAACGGTCTAAGCGCTGGAGATACGCTATCCCTCTCCGCTGCCGGACGACAGATCAAGCTGACCGTACCGCCGAGGACCAACAACGAGCTGTACAGCTGGCCGTTGCGACCGGACATAGATGAATTACTGAGCTCGGGCGGTAAAGCGGCCATCGTCTTCGACGAACGCACCAAGTGGCCCGTAAGGACTGACGGCTATGCATCGGCGAAGTCAAGCCTGTCGCGTCAATGCAAAGGCTGACTCTGGTCTGCTTGGGACGACTATCGGGAGACGTACGATGTTTATGGTAAGACTGACTTTCGTGATCCTGATGGGTTCGCTCTTTGCAGCGCCGGCTGTGGCGGAATCAAGAGCGGCGGCCTACTTGGCAAAGCAGGAGATCAATGACGGGTGCGATGGTCGTCAAGGGCGCATCGATCCCGCCGGCCTGATCGAGCGGGATCTCGATGGTGACGGCATGCCCGACTTGATTATATCCCACGAGGCGATCCGATGTGCCGGTAAAATGTCACGGAGCAGTCATTGCGGCATGCAGGTTTGCTCCGTACTGTTCTATCTGCGTCGCGGATCATTGCTCCAGAAGGCCCACGATATGCTGGGTGCCAACGTCAAGGTAGGCCGCGAGCGCATCCCGAAGGTCCATATGGATGCCCATGGCGGAGGTGGAGGCTACGTTCGTTGGAATGGGAAGTCTTTTGATTGAGAACTGATGTCTCGCGGCGACGTCCAACATTCATAGATATCCGCGGTCGGAGCCATCACAAATCATGACATCTCCAGCATTCGGCCGATGCGGCTACAGCCGGACGATCGGCGAGATGCGCTTGGAGGCGGCGTTCGATCGGATCGCTCCCCGGCCGAGGTTCTCGGCACCGACTGCCAGGATCCGGGACGATCCGACGACCGACGACCGACGTCGGTCGCCGATCAAGCTGTCCCGACATGCGTGGCCCGCGATCGGGTGGCCGTGCACCGCAACGTCGGGCATGATGCCCTGCACATGATCGGCGGACCTGGGGAGGTCACATGCGGTTCCTGGTGGCGACGATTGTTCTGATCGGACTGTGCGGTCAGGCGAATGCCCAGGGCAAATCGAAGAAGCCGCAACCTCAGCAGCCGTCGACCCGCTACCTCAGCTTTTCGGAAGGGTCCCTGGACGGTTCGGCGACGTATCTGATCGACGGCGTCCTGAAGTTGACCTCGCAGGGCAGCCAGATCACCGACGCGAGCATCGACGTCTGCTACCCGACAAGCACCCTGTCGCGGCGCGTCGACCGTCTGGTGATCCCGCTGAAGGCCGACGGCGCGAACTTCTCCGGAGCCGGAGCAAGCTCGGCGGGGGATCGGGTCGCCGTGTCGATCAAGCGGAGCGGCTCGAAGGACGAGCAGCAGCTGAACGGCTCTCTGAAGCTTCCGGACCATAGCGTCGCCATCGCAGCCACCGGCCTGACGTTCTCGGAGGAGGATCCGACCGCGCTGCCCTCCGGTTCGACGGCAGAGGACGAGACTGAAGACGTGAGCGACAAGCCCGTACCCGATCCCGGAACCCTCTCGGTGACGACGAAGCTTCCGAACGTCGTCGATCTGGTGAAGCTGGTCCGCACTGAAGGTGCCCGGATGGATCCCGCCGGTCTGGTCCCGAACTGCGCCGACCTGAGAGGCGGCACCTCGTCGATCTCGATCGACGTCGATCCGGAGAGAGCTCCCGCGCTCCTCGAGAAGGTGAAGAAGCTCCCGGGAGTGGCGACTGCGGAATACGGGCAGGTCGCCGACAAGTCCCAGCTCGTCAAGCTCAAGGCGAAGCCGGGCGACGCCGATCTGATCGCCGCCCTCGGTCGCGCATTGCCGAAGGCTATCCCCGATGCGACGATCGTCTCGTCGGGCAAGGACGCCGGGCGAGGCGAGATCCAGATGGCCCTCACCCGCAAGGTGTCCTACCTGGATCCGATGGGAGCTCAGGAAGCGATCTCGCTCCGGGCTACCGCGTGGCAGGATCCTCAGGACAAGTCCGTCTCCTACGTCCAGCTCCGGGGTGTCGATGCGAGACTTGTCGATACCGGCAAGGAGAAGGTCTTCTCGGTAGGGCCCGCCGAGTCCGAGGGGGAGGACGCCGTCGTCGCCTCCGATCTCGACACGGCGGCAGCACAGCAGGCGATAGCTGCGGCATTGGCTTCTGATCTGCACGGGCAGATCTGGGTCGAAGATGCGTGGGTGTCGAAGTAGCAGGTCGCCCGCACGCCTGGATGCCGACGACGGGCGAGTGCTGGAGGCGGCCGCACACTCGAAACGCCGCCCGCACCGTGGAGCGCGATCGGTACCTGCCGAACGGGAGCCCCGGCCGCATGGTCGACGAGGAGGCCGACTTGGAGAGTAACACGATCGGATGATGCGTCGGAGGCTATGCCGGCCGAATGCGGGGGAGGGGCCACGTAAACGATCGGCGGGCGACGACATGCATCCGCCGATCGTAAGGCTAGCTAGGAACGCTCGAAGGTCCGTCGATGCTCTACCACGCGGCCTGGAGGCCGGCGGTGAACACCTGGGCGGTGGCGCCGGGGCGGACGTCGCCGGTGTAGCCCACCGACAGCCGCACGCCCGCGGCGACCGCCCCCGTCAGGCTCACCCCCAGAACCGCGCCGTCCCGGCCCAGCGCGCTCGTCCGGCCCGCGAACCCCGCCCCGAACAGGCTCGAGCGAACCACCGCCGCCGTGTCGGCCAGCTCGTGCGCCCAGTACGCCCGACCCTCAAGCCGCAGATCCGGAATGCCCGCCAACGCCCAACTCGTCACCCGCCCGCCGACCAGGCTGCGCGCCGCGTCGAGGTCGGCGACCGCGAAGCCCTGCCCGCCGAAGCCCTGCCCGACCAGACCGCCCCGCTCGGACACACGGCCCCGCGTCAGCCGATCGTAGCTGAAGCCCACCTCCGGCACGACCTCGACCGGCAGGCCGGTCGCCAGCGCGTAGCCGGCAAAGCCCGACACCCCGCCGTTCCAGCCCGACGACAGCCCGGACGCCTGCGACACCGCCGCGCCCAGCGCCACCGTCCGGTCCACCCG
>NZ_FNVI01000018.1:0-147554 GCF_900107945.1 Methylobacterium sp. 190mf
GACCCTCGATGCCATCCCACCCGTGCGCAACGGTCGGCGGGGCCGGCCGCGACACCGCCCGGACAAACTGCACGCTGACAAAGCCTACGACGCTCAACCGCGCCGACACGAGTGCCGGGCGCGTGGGATTGTACCGCGCATCGCACGCCGCGGCATCGACAGCAGCGAACGGCTGGGCCGGCACCGATGGGTGGTGGAGCGCACGCACGCTTGGTTCAACCGCTTCCGTCGGCTGCCCGTGCGCTACGAGCGACGTGCAGACATCTACGAAGCCTTCACCAGCCTCGCTGCCAGCCTCATCACACTCAACCAGATCAGGCGGTTCTGTTAGGCGCTCTAAACCGGAGCAAGTCCACGGTGCTCGACGCCAACACGATCTGGACCTTCCGCGAGGCACTCACACGGGCCGAAATCGCGGGGAAGCCGGCCATCGCAGTGCTGTTATCGGCCTACGACACGGCCCTGCGGCAAGCCGGTTTCCTGGCGATGGGCGGGCAGATCGTCGACGCGACCGTGGTGACCGCACCTAAGCAGCGCGACACGGAAGCCGAGAAGGTGGAACTGAAGGCCGGACGCGTGTCTGACGTCTGGAGGGCTCAGCCCGCCAAGCTCGCCCAGAAGGAGCGGGATGCGCGCTGGACGATCAAGTGGTCGAAGGCCAAGCCGGCGGACAGCCAGGAGCTGTGGACGAACAGCGGTGCGAACGCCGGGATGATCCCGGCGAAGCGGGTGGGCAAAGGGAGCATAGGAATGTCTCCTGGTGGGGACGCCGTTAGCCTATCTGTCACGCCAGCTTCGTCACCTCCGCCCTCTCGACGCGCCGCAGATTACCAAAGTCGAATTTAGCCGGCGGGCTTGAGTCCAGATGCACTTTCGGATGAATGCGCCTCACATTCTCTAAATCATTCGGCCAAGGTGATGCCGGAACCAAACACGACAATCTGCAAGGTGAGCCTGGAGAGCGCCGCCGACATGTTTCACAGCTTCGTCTCGGTGCACGGAACGAAACCCATTTCAGCTTCGGCAGCCACGCCGATGGCTAGTCCGCGCCCCGCGCGCCTGCCAGCTCTTCAGATCCTCCGGTTCATCGCGGCCTTCCTAGTAGTGTTATTCCACGTTGGCAGCGGACTTTCGGTTGAGGCGGGCCATGCGTATAATCCGTTTCATGACGGGGTCATCGGTGTTGACATTTTCTTTGTCCTGAGCGGCTTTATTATCGCCTACACGGCCGAACCGGCGCGTGGGATGGGCCACTTCGCGGTCCGTCGTGCAGCCCGGGTCGTGCCGCTCTACTGGCTGCTCACGAGCGGCGTGGTGTTCGTCGCCCTTGTGGCTCCGACCCTCGTCAACGGTACCACTGTGTCGGCCGAAAAGATTGTCCGATCTTATCTCTTTATTCCCTATCAGAAAGACAATGGGTTCATCCAACCGCTGCTTTTTTTGGGATGGACGCTCTGTTTTGAGATGTATTTCTATGCCTTGTTTTGCCTGTGTTTGAGCACCGGTCGATATACCGTCTGGTGTTCCTGTGCACTTCTCTCACTGATCGTCCTCGTCGGCTGGATACGGCCCGAAGGAAGCACGCTCTGGCGTTTCTACACGAGCCCGTTGATCCTCGAGTTCGCTTTCGGCCTCATCCTGTCGCAGATCTATGCGAGTAGGCTGCCGTTCGAACCTAGGGGGACCGCGCTCGCCGCGCTCCTCGCGACCGGTGCCCTAGTGCTTTACCTGCTAGATCTAGACCTACACTCGGTGATCAAGCACGGTTTTGTCGCGACACTCATCGTAGCATCCTTCCTGTCACTGCCCCCTTTTAAAGGGCGCTTGGTTGGAATCCTGGTTCTTCTCGGGGATGCGTCGTACGCGCTCTATTTGAGTCATCCTTATTTCATTCAGGCGTCGATTAAGATCGCCGCCCCACGCGTCGGTGGGGATCTCACTCTGCTGGCTGTTGTCATTGCGGTCAGCTTGGCAATCGCCATCGCGGTGCTTCTGCATCGTCTGGTCGAACGACCTGCGCAGAGTTTTATCCTGAAGCGGTTCACCCGCACGCAAACCGCGTGACGGCCGCGCGACGTGTCCTGCGCGCTATCAATCGCGTCGCGGAGCAAGGCCCGCGATAAGCCGAGATCTTCACCAGCACACAGGACAGGCCATGAGCAAAGGCCCGCTATTTTCCAGATCGACGCTTGCATCTCCGAATCGTCGCGCGATACTCGCCCTACTGGCAACTGGTGCTACGGTGTCTCGGGTTCCGGCCGCTCACGCCGCTGCCAATTCGGCGCCCAGCGACTTGCCGTCTTACTCGATCCATGACGCGCGCGTCGCTCCGAACGGGCGGACAGCGACGGTGGCGATCCGTCGGGGTGGACCGACTGCGTATTCGTGCTGCATTCGGTTCGAGATCGACGGTGGCGCGTCGCCTCGGTCCGGCGCCTTCGTGTTCGAGCACGATGTCGATGAAGTCCTTGTCCCGGTAATCCTGCCGAGTCCGAGCGCGTCCGCAAGCATCCGGATCCGACCCTTCGTGACCTATGACTTCCGTCCCACTATTGCTGAGGCGGAAGCCCGTATTGGACCAGAGGTCTCTGACCCCTCACCGTTGGCGCTCGGAGCGGTCACCCGGGCCTGGGACGCGCCAAAGCCGAGACCCGTTGCCAAGAATTGGATACGCGATTTCTATAGCGATCTCGTCACAGATTTCGCCTGCACGGCCACCGGCTTCGATCGAGACGGACGTCCATGCTTCACGAACAGCCTTCCGAGCGGCCGGGCGCAGTTTACTAATCTCGAAGTGGGCCTCTATTCGGATCCAGGCCTGCATGGCACCGCGCCGCTCCAGATGCTCAACGGCCGGCGCCTTCTCGTCCCAGAGCGCCTTCGGCGTCCCACCGTGGTCGCGCAAGGAGGTCATACAAAACTGTGCACTCATTCCACACCACTCGTCTCGACCGAACACAATGGACGGCTGGGATATGGGCGGTTCGCCTATCGCTTTGCACTCCTGAACATGCAGCAGGGCTGCTGGCCGGCAGGCTGGCAATTGTGCCTTCCGCATTATCGCTGGCCAAACTGCGAGCAAGACACGGTCGAGATTTCGTTTAACCAGCCTGATCCTGCATCCGTCCTTCCCTACCAGACCAACTGGTGGGGCGTGGCCGGAACAGGTGGTTCCAAGGAAGGGCAGTTCGTCGATATCGAGCGACTTCTGCCCAATTTTCGGTATGACGAGCCCCACACGTATTGGTCCGAATGGACCCCAAAATACATGGCCTTCGGAATCGACGAAATCCTCACCTTCTCGGTTCCCAACCGATTTTTTCTTGTCAACCCTGCGGATTTGAAGGATCCGAACCGGGTCTTCATGATGCTTCAGATCGCTCTGGGGGGAGCGGGCGGCAATACTGAGAACGGCTTCTATCCCATGGCTCCCAGCGCCTGGGTTCCGGGCGCGCCGGCCATGCTCGTCGAGCACATGGCGCATTACGCCATGCCGCTCTGACGGCGGTAGCTACGGCGAGGGACACCGGCCGCGGGACGCCTGCTCTGCTCCCGCGTCTGCTAGGCCACCGTCGCGCGCGCTGCGGTTAGCTGAGGTCGAGCCTGAGTCGCTTTTCATTGACCTCGCCGCCGTAAGCGCAAACTCGTAGAGGTTGTCCCAATACGCATTCGCTTCCTGGGCGCCGAAGAGACGCTCCGCGTCGGATCGGGCGCGACGCCTCATGTCGTAGAGTTCGTCAGGCTGTTCGATCAGCCGCTCGATCTCCCTGATCGCCGCCCTTGCCATCCGTTCAATTTCCCCTTCAACCAGACCCTCGTAAGCTCGGCTGCCACGGTCGGGATGAGCAATATGGGCCCACTCGCCATTCGGCGTCGTGTCGAGATCAAGTAGAAGACCGTTATGGCGGTGCGCGATGAATTCGGGTAATGCACCCTGTCGCGTGCCAACGACCGGGGTGCCGTGGATCATCGACTCGATAGCACTGTAGCCGAACGTGTCGCAGAACGTGGCGAGGAGCGAAACATGCGAGCGGCGAAACAGATCGTGGACCTCGACGTTCGACAGTGTGGCGTGCCAGCGAACGTTCGGAAGCTTTAGCGCGGCGCGGAAGCGATCATAGAAGTGGTCGTTCAAAGGATCGGTCCAGACGCCGCGGCCTACCTGCAGCGAACTGACGATCTCAACCTGCACCGGCAGCTTCTTTTGAAGTGCCAATTCGGCCAGCCTGACCGCAACGCATCCCCCCTTTCGCGCGAAATGATTGCCGACGAATGAGACGACGAACGGAGCCGGCCCCACCGGCTCAGGTTGAGCCGGCTCTGCAGGCAACTCGATATTCGGGTACCGGACGGACAGCTTTCCGTAGAGTATATCGCGTAGCGGACTATTCTTGTGCGTCTCCTCAAAAATTTTTCTCGCATATTCGGAGATCGCGATGATGCCCCGACAGCGCGAGGATGCGAGCATTCGAGAGAGCAGACTGTAATAGCGGCTGGTCTCTAAGCCGAATCCTCGGGGCATATGAGATTCGAAGCCGATGAGGAAAGGCGCGTTGCCGAGCGGGATTCGGTTGAAGGCGTGAACAAGGTCAAAGCGCCGCAGCGGCCAAGGATTGAAGGCCGTAATCCCCTCGATGCCTTGATGCACCCAATTAAGCGGAAGGAAGTTCCGGTTCTCGATCCTGTGTCGCGACTGCCGCGGCCCGTTGAAGCGCCAGGGATAGCGCGTCGGGGCCAGGATCCGGAGGGGCCGCTGTAACATTGCCTAACTGTCCTTCATCCACCCAGTAAAACGCGGCACACTGTTTAGGTAGCGCGATCTCGCGGGGAGACACGCGCTGATCGTGATCGCGCGCAGTCCGATGTCTGGCTCATGAAAGGATGCAACGGGAAACGACGCAAGGGCTACTGATTACCTCGAAAGAAGCTGCTGTAGGCGATCGCGCAGACTCGACAGTCCCGGGGCGATCAGCGCAGGCGAATGGCATAGGCGCGACCCCGACTCAAAGGTGGCTCAACGATCGGACCGTAGCCCACACTTGAAGTGCGGCTCTTCAAGGAGACGCATCTGCCGGGTTGGACCGGCGCCCCAGTGAGCACAATGTCCGCTTCCAGGAAACAGCAATCATCAGCTGAAGGGCTGGGATGGGCGCGCAGCCGAATGTCAGGTCCTGCGCGCGCAGGCAATTCGGCGTGACGACGTATGGCCGTAAGCGGAACGGCCGCTTCTGAACTCATTCGCCGGGAAATCGGACGGGCTCCTGGCGATCCATGCCAGTCACCCTGATCGCCGAAAGCTCTTTCCTGATACGTCGATGTGGATGCCACCTGCCGGCATCGATCAGCCGGAGTGAAGATTTTGCAAGACCATTGCCGGAGGCATCCACCCCGACGCTTCCGCATGAGCAGACCGGACGAATGGCTGAGGCCTCCACGACATGCTAGCGGTGCTGCAACCGACAGCGTAGCAAGGCCATCTCTCCGGGATCGAACAGGAGTGCGATAGCGACAGCTGCATGGATACGCGGGAAGGCAGAGCCGTTCACTACATCTTCGACGATTTCGTATTGAGCCCGTCCGAGCAGCGGCTTTGGCGAGCCGAAAAAGTCGTAAGGCTTGGGGGACGACCTTTGGAAATTCTGACCGCGCTCGTCGAACGCGCAGGTCAGGTCGTAAGCAAGGCGGATCTCCACAAGCGCGCATGGCCGCGAACGACGGTTGATGAGTCCAATTTGAAGGTCAACATCGCGGCGATCCGGCGCGCACTCGAAGGAGCGGAACCGGAGAAGCGCTTCATCGCGACGGTGAGCGGACAAGGGTACCGCTTCGTCGCGCCCGTCGACGTCATGTCCTGGCCGATTTCGGCAGCAGCGCGGCGCCATAACCTTCCGAGATCGACGGACCTGCTCGGTCGATCCGAGGATCTAGCGGCGATCGCCACGAAGGTGCTGCAGCGACCGCTGGTTACGATCACGGGTCCCGGCGGCGTCGGCAAAACCAGCTTGGCCGTGGCAGTGGGACATGCCCTCGTCGAGCAGTTCCCGGACGGGGTCTGGATGGTCGACCTGTGCATCATCGACAGCGACCGCTATCTCGCGAGCGCGTTCGCTCAGGAGATGCGCATCGCAATCCATGCGGACGATCCTCAGGCTGCACTCGCGACTGCCCTGGCGGATCGGCAGTGCCTGCTCGTTCTGGATTGTTGTGAGAACGCCCTCGATCAGGCGGCCCGGCTGGCCACCATGCTCGCGACCGCCGCGCCCGGAATTCACGTATTGGCCACGAGCCGGGAGCCGCTCCGGATGGCGCACGAGACCGTGCATCGCCTCCAACCCCTGCCGGCTCCGACGGCGTTCGGGACGCTCGACGCGAAGGATGTTCTGACCTTCCCGGCCGTGGCGCTGTTCGTCGCGCGCGCTTCGGCCGCCGCTCCAGGCTTCGGCCTCCAGGACGACGACGCGTGGACCGTCGTCGAGATCTGTCGCCGCCTCGACGGGTTGCCGCTGGCGCTGGAACTTGCCGCGACGCGGGTCGGGGCGTTTGGACTTCGCGGCCTCCTTCGCCTGCTGAACGAATGCCTGGACCTTCTGGACGACGACCGACGGGCAGGTCATCCCCGGCAGCGTGGCCTGACCGCGACGTTGGACTGGAGCTACGGGCTGCTGTCGCAGGGAGAGCAGGCCCTGTTTCGACGGCTGTCCGTCTTTCACGGCGTCTTCCCGCTCGACGCCGCGCTCGCGGTCGGCCGTTCTGCTGGGGAGGCCGAGCGTGCATGCATCAGCCAATTGGCCGATCTCGTCGCCAAGTCGCTGATTGTCGCTATTCCTGGGTGGTCGGCCCGGTACCAGCTTCTCGACACGACGCGGGCCTACGGATTGCAGCGCCTCGCCGAGAGTGGCGAGGATGATGCGGTCCGTCGGCGGCACGCGGAGTTTTGTGCCGCGCAATGTCGCGACGTCTCGGCGCGCAGGAGCGCGAAGGCGGAATCCGACCCGCGCGAGGAGTTGGTCGCGCTCGTCCAAAACGTCCGCGTGGCACTCGACTGGTGCCTGACCGACCGGCGCGATCCCGTCCTCGGTCGAACGCTGGCAGCCGAGGCGCTCGTGGTGTGGGACACGCTCGCGCTGCTCCAGGAACGGATCGAGGCGAGCGAGTGGGCGCTCGCGTCGGCCGCCCCCGCCGACGGTCCGGAAGACCGGTACGAGATCACACTGCGGGCGTCGCTCGCTGCGGCCCTGCTTCAGGTCGAGGGTCCGACGGCGCGGATCGCGGAGTTGTGGAGCGGGGCGCTCGCCCGCGCCGAACGGTTGTCCGACCGCGATGGCCAGTTGCGGGCGCTCTGGGGCTTGTGCGACTTCCAGACCTGGGTCGGGGACCACGGCGCCTCATTCGACCTGACGGAGCGCATCAGGACGCTGGCGGCCGCCAGCGGCGATCGCGCGGCCAGCGCGGCCGTCGACAGGCCCGCCGCCACCGCGCTCCGCTATCTCGGCCGTCTCGACGAGGCTCGCGAGGCAGCGGAGCGCCTGCTGGCCCGTGCGGCCCGCCGTGACAGTCCCGGCCGACGGCTGGAGGATCACGGCTTGATCGCGGCACGCGGCACCCTCGCGAACGTCCTGTGGCTCCAGGGACGGCCGGATCACGCCGTCGCGGCGGCGCGGCGCGCGCTCGTCGAGGCCGAAGCCAGCGGCCAGGCCTTCGCCCTCACGAATGCCCTGGCACACACGGTGATCCCGATCGCGCTCCATGGCGGCGATCTCGACGAGGCCGAGCGCGGCCTCGTCCGCCTCGGGGACCACGTCGCACGTCACGCCATGCGGATCTGGCAGGTGATCGCCGATTGCCTCGAAGCGATCGTGAGCCTCCGCCGGGGCGATGCGGGCGGGCTGCACCGCCTCGAGGATGCCCTCGTCGAGATGGGGGAGATCGGCTTCCGGATGCGGCGTCCGGCCTATCTCGGCTCGCTGGCGTCCGGCCTCGCGGCGCATGGCCGCCTTCCCAACGCGCTCGCTCGCATCGACGACGCGCTCGCCGCCTCCGCGTGCGGCGGTGAACTCTGGTGCCAGCCGGAACTGCTGCGCATCAAGGGCGAGATCCTCCTCGCCTCCACTGGCATCGCCGGCGAGGCGGACGCGGCGCGGCACTTCCTGCAAGCGATCGATCTGGCCGGTAGCCAGGGAGCGGCGATGTGGCGCCTACGGGCTGCGACGAGCCTCGCTGCGCTGGATGACCGGTACGGTGGCCCGGCAGCCCTCGCCGCCACCCTCGACGGATTCAACGAAGGGCTCGACACGCCCGATCTCAGGGCAGCGCGGGCGCGCCGTGCTGGTCGGGGAGGACTTGGCAGCGATGCGGGCCGGCCGGTCTCCCTGGCCTGACGCCGCCGCCCATGAGCCGATATGCGGCGAGGGCAGCGGATCGGCGCTCAACAGACTCCCTCCTTTATGCGTTCCCTGAAACGTCCAAGGTCGGATAATCGGTATAACCCTCGGCTCCGCCGCCATAGAACGTCGCCTGATCGGCCTCCGCGAGAGGGGCGTTGCGGCGCAGCCGCTCGACCAGGTCGGGATTCCCGATGAAGGAGCGACCGAAGGCGATCATGTCGGCGTAGCCGGAGGCGATCGCCTCGATGGCGAGCTGCCGGTCGTAGCCGTTATTGGCGATGTAGGCCCCACCGAAAGCGGCGTGCAGCGCCTTGTAGTCGAACGCGGATGACCCGTTCGGCCCGCGCGTCTGCCCCTCGACGCAGTGGAGATAGGCCAGTCCCAGCTCCCCAAGCCTCCGAGCGAGATAGCCGTAGGTTGCCTGCGGGTCGCTGTCGAGCGGAGTATCACCGACAGCCCGCGTCATCGGCGAGAGCCTCAGGCCGACGCGGTCGGCACCCCACACCTCCGCGACCGCCTCTACGACTTCAACGGCAAGCCGCGTGCGGTTCTCGACCGAGCCGCCGTAGCGATCTGTCCTCCGGTTCGTGCTGTCGCGGATGAATTGATCGAGCAGGTAGCAGTTCGCGGAATGCACCTCGATCCCGTCGAAGCCCGCCTGCTTGGCGAGGAACGCGGCGCGCCGATAGTCGCTGATCAGATCGGGAATCTCGTCGGTCCGCAGCGCGCGCGGCATGGATGGAGGTGCCTGCGTGCGGCTCTCGAGGAAGACGAGCTCACCGGCCTGGATGGCCGAGGCCGACACGGGCGCCTCGCCATTCTCCTGGAGGCTGACATGCGACATGCGCCCGACATGCCAGAGCTGGCAGACGATCCGGCCGCCTGCCTCGTGCACGGCCGAGGTCACACGCGACCATGCCTCGGCCTGCACCTCCGTGTAGATGCCTGGCGTGAAGGCATAGCCCCGGCCCTGCCGTGAGATGTTGGTCGCCTCGGTGATGATGAGGCCGGCCGATGCGCGCTGCCGGTAATACGCGACGGCGAGATCCGAATGAACGCCCTGCATGTCGGCACGCGAGCGCGTGAGCGGTGCCATGGCGATGCGGTTGGCGACGTCGATGGCACCGATCTTCGTTGGAGAAAACAGATCACGATCTGCGGTCGTCGGCATGTGCGGGATCTCTCCTTGCCTCACAGGTTGCAGACGCGCGCGTTGCCCGGCATTGGGAATCCGACCGCTGCGTTTGCAAGTCTCGCCTCTCACTCCGCCCGGGCGGCCGTCGCGCTCCGGTTGGCGTACATGAGCTCCGTCGAGTGCGAGTAGATCTCGATCAGGTTGCCCCAGGGATCCTCGCAGTAGACTGCCTTGAACGGCTCTCCCTCGAACAGTGTCCAGACCTTCGAGCGCTGCTTGCCGCCCATCTCGGCGATCCGCCGCGCGAGGCCCTCGACGTCGGGGTCGACCAAGCAGAAGTGGAAGACGCCGGTCTTCCAGTAGCGGAAGTTGTCGTCGACGGCTTCCGACTTCGGTGTGACGAACTCGAAGAGTTCGATCCCCACCCCGTTCGCGGTGGCGAGGTGGGACACGTATCCCTCCTCGAACCGATCACCGAAGATCCCCTTGAACACCTCGCCGATATGCGAGCCGTCGTGCCTGACGTGCAGGGGCCCGATGATGTGCCGGCAGCTGAAGGCCTTGGTGTACCACTCGGTCGCTGCCCGGATGTCGGTGACGGTCAGGCCGACATGCGTCACGGGAACGGGATGATAGGCCATCTCTCTCTCCGCAGGTGAAGAATCAGGCCGCGCGCGGCAGCCGGTCGAGCAGCTTGTCGAGGGTGATGGGATAGTCGCGGACGCGGATGCCGGTGGCGTTGTAGACGGCGTTCGCCACCGCCGCGGCCGCCCCGCACAAGCCGATCTCGCCGATGCCCTTGGCCTTCATCGGGGACGAGACCGGGTCCGGATGGTCGAGGAAGACGACGTCGAGGTGCGGGATGTCGGCATGGACCGGCACCTCGTAGCCGCCGAGGTCGTGGTTGATGAAGAAGCCGTGGCGCGTGTCGACGACGAGCGCCTCCATGAGCGCCGACCCCACCCCCATCGTCATGGCGCCGATCACCTGGCTTCGCGCCGTGAGCGGATTGAGCACCCGGCCGGCATCGATGACCGCGAGCATGCGGCGGACGCGCATCTCCCCGGTGAACCGGTTCACGGCGACTTCGGCGAACTGCGCCCCGAAGGTGGCCTGGACGAACTCCTTGTCGAGGTCGCCGTAGGTGATCCGGTCCTCGGCGGTCAGTGGTCCGGTCTCAACGGCGTCGCGGAGAGGTACGCTCCGACTGCCCGCCGTGACCCTCCCGTCCGCGAACGCCACGTCCTCGGCATTGAAGCCGAGCCGCGCCGCGACGCTCGCCCGCAGCGCCACGCAAGCGGCGTAGAGCCCGGACGTGGCGTTGTTCGCGCCGAACTGTCCGCCGGACCCGGCGGCTTCGGGGTAGTCCGAGTCGCCGAGCCGCACCGTCACGGCCTCGATCGGCACACCCATCATCTCGGCAGCTGTCTGGGCGAGGATGGTGTAGCTGCCGGTCCCGATATCGGTCATGTCGGTCTCGACCGACAGCCGGCCATCCTGCTCGAGCCGGACGCGGGCACCGGACGGCATCAGGAGGTTCTGGCGAAAGCCCGCCGCCATGCCCATGCCGACGAGCCAGCACCCATCGCCCACAGCGCCGGGCACCGGGTTGCGGCGGGCCCAGCCGAAGCGGTCCGCGCCGAGTTGGAGGCACTCGATCAGGTGCCGCTCCGAGAAATGCCGGTGCGGCTTGCGCGGATCGACCTGCGTGTCGTTCCGAATCCGGAACGCGACGGGATCGATGCCTAGCTTCTCGGCCATCTCGTCCATCGCGATCTCGAGCGCCATCAGGCCGGGGGCCTCACCCGGAGCCCGCATGTCGTTGCCCTCGGCGAGATCGAGGGTCGCGAGCCTCATGGACAGCTCGCGGTTCGGGGCCGCGTAGATGAGCCGTGTCGGCGCGATCGCCGCCTCCGCGTAGGCGCCGGACAGATTTCCGTTGAGGCTGTGGTGGCCGATCGCTGTGAGCCGCCCGTCATGAGTCGCACCGAGACGGATGCGCTGGATCGTGCCGGCGCGGCGCGTGCCGTTATTCGCGATCAGCGGACGCTGCAGCGCGACCTTGCACGGGCGTCCGACGGCTCTGGCGCCGAGGGCCGAGAGGAGCGCGTCGCTGCGCATGATCAGCTTCGATCCGAACCCGCCGCCGATGAACGGCGCGTCCAGCCGCAGATCCTCCTTCGCGATGCCAAGCGCCTGCGCGAGGCTATTGCGGTGCCAGGAGACGACCTGCGCCGAGGTCCAGATCGTCAGCTTGCCGTCGCGCCACGCGGCCGTGGTGGCGTGCGGCTCCATCATCGCATGAGTCTGGTCGGGGGTGGTGTAGATCTCGTCCAGGATCACGGGAGCGGTGGCGAGCGCTTCCTCGAACGCCCCGATCCGATCGACCACGGGGTAGTCCGGATTGTCGCGATCCGCGATCGGCTCGGCCTTGGCAGCCTCCGCCGCCAAATCGCAGCGCGCCGGCTCGGCTTCGTAGTCGACGCGGACGAGGTGGGCCGCCGCGCGCGCCTCCTCGAAGGTCTCTGCCACGACGAGCGCGACGGCTTGATGATAGTGGCGTACCTCGGCACCGCCGAACAGGTGGAGGGTCGTCCGGAACCCCGGCGGGGCGGCGTCGTACTCGAGCGTCGTCAGGATCGCGAGGACACGCGAAGCCCTTCGTGCGGCCGTGGCGTCGATCCGCGTCACCCGACCGCGGGCGATCGTGGCGCCGACGATCCAGCCATAGGCAGGATCCGTCGCCGCATCGTGCCGCTCGTAGGCGTAAGGCGCCGTCCCGGTGACCTTCAGGGCGCCGTCGACGCGCCGATGGGGCTGCCCGACGATGGTCTGACCGTCGATGGAGTTCTGCCCGGCAGGCGTGTCGAACCGCATGTCACACCCTCCCTTCGCTCAGCACCAGTGCGAGCGCGCGCTCGGCGAGCGGGATCTTGAAGGCGTTCCCGGCCGTGGGCGTCGCGCCCTGGAAGGCCGCCGTGACAACGGCTGCCGGTCCACCCGGCAGGAGCGCCTCCGCATCCTCCACCCGCCACGGTCGCGGTGCGACGCCGCCGAATGCGACCCGCCCCGTCCCGTCCTTGTGCAGGACGACTGCGACTGACACGATCGCGAAGGCGTAGGAGGCCCGGTCGCGGACCTTGTGATAGTGGTGCGTCCCGCCCGGCGGTCGCGGGAGCGTCACGGCGGTGACGAGCTCGCTCGGTTCGAGTGGGTGCTCGATCTCCGGCCGGTCGCCCGGCAGCAGGTGAAAATCGCCGATCGCGATCCGGCGCTGCGACCCGTCGGGCCTGACGGTCTCGACGGTGGCGTCGAGGACACGCAGCGCCACGGCCATGTCGCCCGGGTTCTGAGCGATGCAATGCGGGCTCGTGCCCACGACGGCGAGCGAGCGGGTGACGCCACCGAGGGCCGAGCAGCCAGAGCCCGGCTGGCGCTTGTTGCATGGCAGGGACGTCTCGTAGAAGTACGGGCAGCGATTGCGCTGCAGGAGGTTGCCGGCGGTCGTCGCCTTGTTGCGCAGCTGCCCCGTGGCGCCGGCCACGATCGCCCGCGCGAGGACACCGTAATCGCGCTTCACGCGCGGGTGGGCGGCAACCTCGGTGTTGGTGGCGAGCGCACCGATGCGCAGACCGCCGTCCGGCAGATCCTCGATTGCCTGCAGCGGCAGATGCCGGATGTCGACGAGATGGGCCGGCGCCTCGATCTGGAACTTCATCAGGTCGAGCAGGTTCGTACCGCCCGCGATGAACCGGGCGCCTGGCCGGGCGGCGACGGCCGCCACGGCCGCTTCGGCGCTCGCGGCGCGCTCGTAGCTGAAGGGCCGCATCAGGGCCTCCCCGCGACGTCCGCCACGGCATCGGCGATGTTGGAGTAGGCGCCGCATCGGCAGATGTTGCCGCTCATGCGCTCGCGCAGTTCGCCATTGTCCAGCGTCATCGGTGCCATGAGGTCGCCGGTGGCGTGGCTCGGCACGCCCGCCCTGATCTCGGCGAGGACAGCCACCGCGGAGCAGATCTGGCCCGGCGTGCAGTAGCCGCATTGGAAGGCGTCGTGCGCGATGAACGCCGCCTGCATGGGATGAAGCCGGTCCGGCCGGCCCAATCCCTCGATCGTCGTCACCTCGTCCCCGTCGTGCATAGCCGCGAGGCTGAGGCATGCGTTGATGCGAATCCCGTTCACCAGCACCGTGCAGGCACCGCAATGGCCGTGGTCGCACCCCTTCTTGGTGCCCGTGAGGTGCAGGTGCTCGCGCAGGGCGTCGAGCAGCGTCACGCGGCTGTCGAGATCGAGACGCCGACATTCGCCGTTGACCGTGAGCGAGAGGGAAAGCGAACCGGATGCCTCCGGAGCGTGCTCATCGACCGCCCGTTGATCGACCTCATGTGGGCTGGGAGGACTCATCGGGTATCCCTTCCTCGTCGATCCAACCTGGCGCGATGGCCGATCCGCACGGCCGAAGCGCCGAAATCAGGCTCTCTTCTCCCCTCTTCGGCTACCTCACCTCAGCCCCGGTTCGTCGCCGCCCGGCGCGCCTCGGCAGCGTCAGCGAACGTCTTTTTTACGGGACCGAGCACTTGGACGAACTCGAGCTGCTCGCCCTCGGGCCCCTTGCAGTAAATGATCGACCAGCCGTTCGACGGACCCTCGTGGATCTTGATCGTATTGGTATCCCTCGGCGCCGCGCGGCGCTGCTCCTCGGAGTGCACGGGTACGGTGCGGTTCGCCCTGACCTGCGTCATGCCACGGCGGGCGCACTCGGCCTCGAGATCGGCGATGAACTTGTCGAAGTTCACGTCATCGCGGACGTAGAAGCAAATGTGCATCGAGCGCGGGTAGGCCGGGCTCATGTGGTCGCGCGGCTCGGCCCAGCTGTCGCCGCCGCCCATCGGCTGCGTGGCGTCGCGATACTGCAGGAGTTCGATGACGACGTTCTCGAATTGGACGAAGCGGACATCGAGCCGCTGGGAGCCACCCTTCAGGTCCGGGACGCCGATGGTGCGAGGATCGACGCGGCGCTCGCGGGCAACGATCTCTTGATCGGCCATCAGCGTGAAATGGACCGGCTCCCCCTTGAAATCGCCGTCCCGCATGACCTCGGTGCCGCCGAGTACCTCGGTGTAGAAGGCGAAAGCCCGGTCCATGTTCTGGACCGTGACGCCGAAATGCTGCACGCCTTGCAGGCGCGCGCCGAGTGGACCATCGTCACGTCCGCCCAGTCGCCCAGTCTGCGCGGAGGCAGTAGTTGCTCCGAGAAGACTCGCGGCTGCAGCGGCACCGGCAACCTGAAGGACTTCACGGCGAATGTGTCCGCCATGCCCGTCGTTGCTTTGATGGTTCATAACGATACACCAGCTCGAGGCTCTCAGCCCAGAGCTATACTAATGTCGCGAGCGATGTGCAGGTAAAAAAAGGTTAAATTCGACAAGGCGCCGGCTCTCTGATGGGGCAGCGCGCAGCACCGAAGGTCTGCTTCTTGGCTAATGACCGGGTGCAGGTTGTGGTGAAACTGGAATGCGCAAGTTGAGCTGCTATTAAGTCCGCTTCGAAGAAGCGGGCCCGGACACGCGGACGGGCTAATACCGGCCCAACCCGGTTGCCTCGCAACGTTCACGTCGGCCTCGAGAGCGGTCATCAGCAGCCGCGCGCTCGTATTCGGGTTTGCCCGGTGTTGTCTAGACGCGGTGATAGATCCCGGCGACGCCCTCGATATTCGTCGAGATCGGGACGCGCATCGCTCAGGCTCCGAGGATATCGGCCCAGCCGGGCAGGAGATCGGTCAGGGCGTCCCGCCGGTGGCCGTCGCGGCCCGTGACCGCCTCGGCCCGCCAAAGGGCGTGGACGATCGCTTGCTCGATCCCGTCCGCGGCGGCCTCGAACAGCGGGTCGAGCTCCGCGTCGTGCAGCAGGGCGGGCGCCGGCATCGGGCGGCCGGGATCCTGCGGCACCGTGTAGGCGGTCGAGAAGGCGAGCGCGATATCGCCGCTGCCGTGGCCGAACACCGAGCCGGTCCGGGCGAGGCCTGCCCCGGCCCGCAGGGCGAGGCGGCGGAGCTGACGCGCGTCGAGGGGCGCGTCGGTGGCGACGATCATGATGATCGAGCCCTTCTCCGGCGGTTCGGTGCCGGATTCCGGCTCCCCGGCGGCCGCCCGGAGCTGAGCGGCGAGCGGCACGCCGCGGACCCGAATCTGGGATGGCTTGCCGAAATTCGACAGGACGAGCGAGCCCAGCGTGAACCGGCCCCGCGCGCGCGCGCGGACCCGCCGGGAGGCGGTGCCGATGCCGCCCTTGAGCCCGAAGCTCGACATCCCGCGCCCGGCCCCGACCGACCCTTCCGCGACGGCGGCGCCCGCCGCGTCCAGGGCGTCGCGATAATGGGACGCCTCAACCGCCATCCGCTGAAGGTCGTTGAGGTAGCCGTCGTTGCACTCGAAGACGAGCGGGTTGAGCGTCGGCAGCGCGCGCCCGATTTCCGGATTGTCGGCGATCGCGGCGCGGATCTGGGCGGCGACCACCGCCGGCACCGCGAAGGTGTTGGTCAGGGCGATCGGCGTCTCCAGCACACCGAGTTCCTCGACCTGCATCAGGCCGACGGACTTGCCGAAGCCGTTCAGCACGACGCCGGCCGCCGGAACGCGGTCCCGGTATGTATCGCCGCCGTGCGGCCGCACGACTGTAACGCCAGTCTGAACGTCGCCCTCGGCCAGCGTGCAATGGCCGACCGTCACGCCCGGGACGTCGGTGATGGCGTCGCGCGGACCCCGCGGCAGGCGGCCGACGCGGGGCGCGGGGCGCGGGGGGGCGGCCGGCGTCACAGGCGGTCGATCTTCGGGTCGAGGGCGTCCCGGAGGCCGTCCCCGAGGAGATTGAAGGCCAGCACCGTGAAGAAGATCGCGAGGCTCGGGAACAGCGCGACGTGCGGCGCCGAGACCATGTCGGCGCGGGCCTCGTTCAGCATGGCGCCCCATTCGGGCGTCGGCGGCTGCGCGCCCATGCCGAGGAAGGACAGGCTCGCGGCCGTGATGATCGAGGTGCCCAACCGCATGGTGAAGTAGACCACGATGCCCGAGATCGTGCCCGGCAGGATGTGGCGCAGGATGATCGTCCGGTCCGGAGCGCCGATGCTCCGCGCGGCCTCGATGTAGGTGCTGTTCTTCAGGACCAGGGTCGTGCCGCGCACGAGGCGCGCGAAGGCCGGGACGCTGAAGACCGACACCGCCACCACGACGTTGACGAGCCCCGAGCCCAGGATGGCGACGACGCCGAGCGCCAGCAGGATGCCCGGGAAGGCGAACAGCACGTCGGACATGCGCATGACGATCCGGTCCCACCAGCCGCCGTAGTAGCCCGCCAGGAGACCGAGCACGGTCCCGACGAGCCCGCCGACGGCGACCGAGAGGAAGCCGGTCGCCAGGGAGATCCGCGCGCCCTCGACGATGCGGCTCAGGATGTCGCGCCCGAGGGGATCGACGCCGAGCCAGTGCGCGAGCGACGGGCCCTCGTTGATCCGGTCGTAGTCGAAGTCGTTGACCGGGTCGTAGGGCACGATCCACGGCGCCAGCACGGCGACCACGACCAGCAGGCCGATGAAGCCCAGGGCGAGGACGGCTACGCGCTGGCGCCGGAACTTGCGCCAGAATTCCGACCACGGCGTCCGGATGCCGGTGGGGACGGGCGCGACGGTGGGGGCGGCGGGGACGAGGATATCGGTCACGGCCGGCTCACCTGTAGCGGATGGTCGGGTTGATGAGGCCGTAGAGCACGTCCACGACCAGGTTGATCAGGATGAACTCCAGCGAGAACAGCAGGACCAGGGCCTGGATCACCGGGTAGTCGCGCTGGTTCACGGCATCGACGAGCAGGCGGCCCATGCCGGGCCAGTTGAACACCGCCTCGACGACGATCGAGCCGCCGAGCAGGAAGCCGAACTGCAGGCCCATCATGGTCACGACCGGGATCAGGGCGTTGCGCAGGCAGTGCTTGGCGATCACGACGCGCTCCTTGAGCCCCTTGGCGCGGGCGGTGCGCACGAAATCCTCGCCGATGACCTCCACGAAGGCCGCGCGGGTGAAGCGGGCCATCACGGCGGCCACGGCCGCGCCGAGCGTCAGCGACGGCAGCACGTAGTGCCGCCACGTGTCGGCGCCGACGGTCGGCAGCCAGCCGAGCTCGACCGAGAAGATCTGCATCAGGAGGATGCCGAGTGCGAAGGCGGGGAACGAGATGCCAGACACGGCGAGCGTCATCCCGAACCGGTCGGGCCATTCGTTGCGGTAGACCGCCGAGACGATGCCGATGATCAGCCCGAAGGCGACCGCCCAGGCCATGCTGGTGAGGGTGAGCAGGAGGGTCGGCAGGAAGCGCTCGCCGATCTCGGTCGAGACCGGGCGGCGGGTGCGGATCGAGACGCCGAGATCGCCGCGGGCGAGGTTGGCGAAGTAGCGCACGAACTGTTCCGGCAGGGGCCGGTCGAGGCCGAGCTCTGTGCGCACCAGGGCCACCGTCTGGGCGTCGGCATCCTGCCCGGCCGCCAGCCGCGCCGGATCGCCGGGAAGCAGGTGGACGAACAGGAAGACGAGGACCGAGACGATCAGCAGCGTCGGCAGCAGCCCGAGGAGCCGCTTGAGCAGGAAGGTCAGCATAGGCTCGCGCCCGCGATCCGGGGTTTGCGTGAAGCGATCGCGCGGGACGTCCGCGCCGGGCCGGCCATCGTCCGGGCCGCCCGGCGCGGGGTCCGCTGGCGGCGGCTAGGGAGCGACGGCGATCTCGCCGGAATCGATGTTGCCGTCGGGCATGACGTAGACGCCGGAGAGCCGCGCGGAGGTCGCGTAGAGGTTCTGCTCGGTGACGAGCGGCGCCCAGGGGGCGTCCTTCATCACGATCTCCTGCGCCTTGGCGTAGAGCTCGGCGCGCTCCGCGTCGTTCGTCGAGACCAGCGCCTTGGCGAGGAGGGCGTCGAACTCGGCGTTGCTGTAGTAGGCAGTGTTGTTGAGCTTGGGCGGCCACGCCTCCGTCGCGAGCAGCGGCCGCAGGCCCCAGTCTGCCTCACCGGTCGAGGACGACCAGCCGGCATAGTAGAGGCGGACGCGGGCGGTCTTCGGATCGGGGGCGGTCTGCACCCACTCGGTGCGCTGGCCGGGCTCCAGCGCCAGGGTCTGCACCTTGATGCCGACCTGGCCGAGCTGCTGCTGGAGGAACTGGATCGCCTTCTGGGCGGTGGTGGTGGTGTAGGCGCTCCAGAGGGTCGCCTCGAAGCCGTTGGCGTAGCCGGCCTCCTTGAGGAGCTGGCGCGCCTTGGCCGGGTCGTAGGGCCAGGGATCCATCTTGTGGGCGTAGCGCACGCCCTGCGGGACGATGCCCTGCGCCGGGAAGGCGTAGCCCGAGAAGGCGACCTTGGCCAACGCCTCCTTGTTGATCGCGTAGTTGATCGCTTGGCGGACGCGCAAGTCGTCGAACGGCTTCTGCAGCACGTTCATGCTGAGATACCGCTCGATGATCGAGGCGTGGACCTCGATCTTCAGCTTCTTGCTGGCTTCGAGCATCTTGGCCTGCTCGTAAGGCAGCGGGAAGGCGAAGTCGGCCTCGCCGGTCTGCAGCATGGCGGCGCGGGTGCCGTTCTCGGGCACCGGCTTCCAGGTGATGGTGTCGACCTTCGGGAAGCCGGTCTGCCAGTAATCGGCGAACTTCGCGCCCTTGACGTAGTCAGTCTGCTTCCAGTCGACGAAGGTGAACGGCCCGGTGCCGACCGGGTGGAAGGCGATGTCCTTCCCGTATTTCTTCAGGGCCGTGGGCGAGATGATCGCCGCCGAGGCGTGGGCCAGCGAGTTGATGAACGGCCCGAAGGGCTCCTTCAGGGTGATGCGCAGGCTCGTGGGCGAGAGCACCTCGATCATCTTGATGCGGTTGAACTGGTTGTACCGCGCAAGGTGGTTCTCCGGGTCGAGGACGCGGTCGAGGTTGGCCTTCACCGCAGCGGCGTCGAACGTCGTGCCGTCGTGGAATTTCACGCCCTCGCGCAGCTTGAACGTGTAGACGAGGCCGTCGGGCGATGTCTCGTAGCTCTCAGCCAGGACGTTGCGGACCTTGAGATCCTTATCGAAGCCGAAGAGGCCCTCGTAGAACGACTTGGTGACGGCGGTCGTGAGCGTGGTGTTCGTATTGTACGGGTCGAGGGTCTCGGGCTGGCCGCTGATCGCCAGGACCGGGTCGCCCGCGGCGGCGGCGGGCGCGGCCGCCACGGCGAGCAGGCCGGCGGCGAGGAGGAAGCGCTCGAACATGGTCAGACCTCGGGACATGGGACGATCCTGCTGGCGTGGTTAAGCGGTGTCAGGCGGCGAGACCGCCGACCGTGTGGCGGGCGACGAGATGGCCGGGACCGATCTCGACGAGGGGCGCGACCTGCGGCTCGTCGCCGAGCGCCCGGACCGGGCTCGGGATCTCGTCGGTCAGGAGTCGGCGGGCGCGCAGGTGTCGGCGGGCCGGGTCGGCGATGGGCACCGCCGCCATCAGCTTGCGGGTGTAGGGATGCTGCGGGTTCTCGAAGATCGCCCGGCGGGGGCCGATCTCGACGATCTGGCCGAGATACATCACCGCCACCCGGTGGCTGACGCGCTCGACCACCGCCATGTCGTGGCTGATGAAGAGGTAGGCGAGGCCGAAATCCCGCTGGAGGTCGAGCATCAGGTTCACGATCTGGGCCTGGATCGAGACGTCGAGGGCCGAGACCGCCTCGTCGGCGACGATGACCTTCGGGTTCAGGGCGAGGGCCCGGGCGATGGCGATGCGCTGCCGCTGCCCGCCCGAGAACTCGTGCGGGTAGCGCTGGGCCTGGTCGGGGGTCAGCCCGACGCGCTCGAGCAGCCACGCCACCCGCGCCTCGGCCTCCCGGCGCGTCGCGATCCCGTGGACCAGCAGCGGCTCCATGATCGAGAAGCCCACGGTCAGGCGGGGATCGAGGGACGCGTAGGGATCCTGGAAGATGAACTGGATGTTGCGCCGCAGGCCGCGGAGCTGCCCGGGGGGCAGGTCGCGGACGTTGCCGCCGTCGAATTCGATAAGGCCGCTCTCGCTCTCCACGAGGCGCAGGAGAGAGCGGCCCGTCGTGGACTTGCCGCAGCCGGATTCGCCGACGAGGGCCAGGGTCTCGCCGGGGTGGAGATCGAAGCTGACCCGCTCCACCGCGTGGACGCGGCGGCGCACGCGATTGAGCAGGCCGCCGCGGATGTCGAACCGGGTGATGAGGTCCCGCACCCGCAGGATCGGCCCGGCGCCGGCGCGGACGGTGTCGTGGGGCACGTCGACCGTGGCGGGCGCCCCCTGCCCTGCCGGCTCTTCCCGGGCCTCGGCCCGCAGCAGGTCGAACTTCCGGGGCAGATCGCTGCCCGCCATGGCGCCGAGCTTGGGCACGGCGGCCAGCAGCGCCTTGGTGTAGGCGTGGCGCGGCGCGGCGAAGAGCGCGGGCGCCTCCCCCTCCTCCACCTTGTCGCCGCGGTACATGACCAGCACGCGGTCGGCGATCTCGGCCACGACGCCCATGTCGTGGGTGATGAAGACGACGCCCATCTTCATCTCGGCCTGGAGGCTGCGGATCAGTTCGAGGATCTGCGCCTGGATCGTGACGTCGAGGGCCGTGGTCGGCTCATCGGCGATGAGCAACTGCGGCTTGCAGGACAGGGCCATGGCGATCATCACGCGCTGGCGCATGCCGCCGGAGAGCTGGTGCGGGTAGCGCGTGAGGACGTTGCGCGCCTCGGGGATGCGCACGAGGTCGAGCATCCGCAGGGCCTCGGCCCGGGAGGCTGAGGCGCTCTTCCCCTGGTGGACGCGGATCGATTCCGCGATCTGGTCCCCGGCGGTGAAGACGGGGTTCAGGGAGGTCATCGGCTCCTGGAAGATCATCGCGATCTCGGCGCCACGGATCGCCCGCATCTTGGCGTTCGAGGCGGCGGCGAGATCGAGCACCTCGCCCGAGCCGCGCCGGAACAGCATCTGCCCGGCCGCGATCCGGCCGCCGCCGTGCTCCACGAGGCGCATCAGGCTGAGCGAGGTCACGGACTTGCCGGACCCGGACTCGCCGACGATCGCCAGGGTCTCGCCGGCGTCGACGTGGAACGCGAGGTCGCGGACCGCCTCCACGACCCGCTCGGAGTTCGCAAAGCGGACGGTAAGGCCGGTGACGGAGACGACCCGTCCGTCGGGCAGAGCGGCAGGAGAGGCGGTCCCGGCTGCGATGGTCGGCATGGCGGATCTCAGCGCGCTGGTGCGGGGACGCGGCGGGTCTCGCCGAAGATCGCGGTGGCCGGCGCCTCGCCGGAGCGGACGAGGCCGCGATACATGCCCTCGGTGTTGAACGGCATTGCGACCCGGCCGCGCGCATCGACGGCGATCAGCCCGCCGCGGCCGCCGACAGTCGGCAGGTGCTCCTCGACAACCGCCCGGGCTGCCACCTCGAGGTCCTGGCCCCCGTAGGCCATGCGCGCGCAGACATCGTGCGCCGCCGCGACGCGGATGAAGGCCTCCCCCGTGCCGGTGCAGGAGACCGCGGCGGTCCTGTCGTCCGCGTAGGTGCCCGCGCCGATCAGCGGCGAGTCGCCGATCCGGCCGGGACGCTTGTTGGTCATGCCGCCGGTCGAGGTCAGGGCGGCGAGGTGGCCGTCCCGGTCGAGGGCGACGGCGCCCACCGTGCCGAACTTGCGGGTCTCGTCGAGGGGCCCCGACGCCGTGTCGTGGTCGAGGGCGACTTGCCCGGCGGCCAACGCCCGGCGAAGCTGGTCGCGGCGGGCCTCTGTCGAGAAAAAATCGGGCTCGACCATCTCAAGGCCGTGCCGGCGCGCGAAGGTCTCGGCGCCGGCACCAGCCATAAGGACGTGCTCGCCGGCCTCCATCAGCGCGCGGGCGGCGCGGCCAGGCCGGCGCACCCGCGAGACGCCCGCGACAGCGCCGGCCCGCAGGGTGGCGCCGTCCATGATCGCGGCGTCGAGTTCGTGGGTCTCGACGCTGGTGAAGACGGCGCCGTGGCCGGCATTGAAGAGCGGGCACTCCTCCAGGAGGTCGACGGCGACACTCACGGCGTCGAGGGCGCTCCCGCCGTCGGCGAGGCAGGCCGCTCCGGCCGCCAGGATTCCGGCGAGGGCCGCGTGGTAGCGCGCCTCGCCGGGATCGGCCTGGCCCGACGCGATCGTCCCGGCACCGCCGTGGATCACGAGTACGGGGCGGTGGTCGCTCATGGAACGGCTCCCGGAGGCGGGGTGTCGGGCAGGTCGTCGGCTCCGCCCTGCGGCGGCCAGGCGGCGTAGTCGCGGTCGAGCCAGGGCAGCACCGCTTCCGTCACGCGCGTCGCGGCCGGGACGAGATCCTCGGTGGCGTGGGCGAAGGCGCTCGCCAGGGCCTCCACGAGGGCCGTCAGGCTGGCATCCGAGGCGGCGAAGTAGTGGCAGTCGGTCTGCGCGTAGAGCGCGACCGTAGCGGTGGCGACGAGGGGTGAGTGCGGTCCGTCAGTCAGCGCCAGGACCGCGGCGCCGTGCTTCCGTGCGATCTCGGCCAGCCGCACCGTGTCGGCGAAGTACCGCGGGGTTGCGAGCGCGATGACGAGGTCGTCGGTCGTCAGCCGGCGCAGGCTCCGGGCGGCGAAGCCGGGCCCCTCCAGTGTCGCCAGCAGATGGACGTCCTCGCGGTTGACGTCGAGGTTGCGCGCCAGGATGCCGGCCGGCCAGCTGCTGCTGCCCAGGCCCACGACGTAGACCCGTCGGGCCCGGCGGATCGCCTCGACGGCCTGCGCACAGGTCTGGCCGTCGAGCCCACGCCGCGTCGCCTCGATGTTGCGGACGATGTCGGCCAAGGCTCCGTCGAGGATGCCGGACGCGGTCGCGGGCTGATCTCGGCTGCCGCGCAGCTTCTCGACCGGTGCGAGCGCCTTCTCATAGCCGAGGACGAGGGCCGCGCGGAACTTTGCGTAGCCCTCGTAGCCCACGGCGCGGGCAAACCGATTAGCGGTGGCGACGGAGACGCCAACCAAGTCTGCAAGCTCATTCACGGGCAGAGTCGCGGCGCGCAACGGATGATCAAGGACGAAGCGGGCGACCTCTCGGTGAGCGGAGCTGAGCGCCGGAAACGCGTGCGCGATCCGTTGCGCGACAGAAAGTTCCTTGGGTTCCAACGCCACGACGCTCGAGCCGATCAAAAATTCTCACTGCCGGACAGTCTGAGAATTTTTTCGATCACCCGCAAGCGCTTCGACGCTTATTTTCGCGGCACCAGTTGCACAAATCGCTGAACTTCCCAGACAAATTGGGTGACCTCGCTCCTAGTCAGATGCGCCTCTCCGTTCACGGCAACTGCGTTGGCCGATGGCTGCAGTTGCGCTCCTGCTGTGGGGGGCTCACTGCAGGTGCAATGGCGACCGGTGAGCCGATCTATGCTGATGTCTGCTTCGGAGATGCCGGCTGACGCCACCGAATGGCCGTGACGGGCGCGAAATCGTCGATCAACTTCCTAGCTCAAGGCCAAGGTCCGGCAGCAGCGCGTCCCAAACCCAGGTGACAGAACGGCGCTTTGACGCACGGCTGCGCATGTCGAGCGCGTGTCTCACCGGTCGCCATTGCACCCAACCCCACTCGACCCACGCCCGGACCTCGGACAGGGCCGCCGCCGCTCCCACGGCACCCCCGCCGCCGCCGAGCCTCGCTTGCCGTGCAGCCGGTGCCGCTCCCCCGCTTATGCCCATTCTGCGGCACTGCCGGTGCCGCGTGGTGGCGGCTGTTCATCCATCAACCCATCACGGGAACTCCGTCTCGGCCGCGGCGACCCGCGCTTCACTGCCGATCGCACCGCCTTCGTCGTCATCCGTGGCACCGCCCCAACCGGCGCCCGTGCCATCTTCTGCATCGAAACGAAGAACAGTGGAGCCGGCCACGACCCCGCGCTGCCGCCTCATCCGCGGCACCAAGAAATCGGACGCACGACGACCGGCCTATTCATCGCCCCCGAGGGTCCCGCGCTGACCGGCCCGGCCTGCCGGCAGCTCGGCCTCGCCAGCGCAAGGATTTGAAAGTAGAGCGCCCTCGCCTCTTCGATTCCACGCACAAACGGCCTCATCCACGACCGGCGAGCTCTAGCTAAGCCCGGCCCCGACAACCGCCCCTTGCGCACCGGTGCGTTCGCCCTGCGGCATCGGGAGACGGCACCGACCCTTCGCCACTGGATCAGAAAGACAGGATCTCGGCGCGACGCAGCTCGTCCTCCTGAGAGCTGCGCGCGGAACGCGGTCTGACAGGATCGCCCAGGCTCGTTGCATTTAATAATCAACCGGTCTATTTCTAATTCATGCAGTCCGATTCGGTCTCGGTTGTCACCGCGCGCAAGAGGGGTCGGCCACCTAGGCCTGAGCCGGCCTACGGCACGTCGCGGGCGGCCTTGATCCGGGTGGGCGTCGCGCTGCTATCGGAGAAGGGCTACTCGGCAACCGGCCTCGAAGAGGTCCTGCGCACCGCGGGTGTGCCGAAAGGTTCGTTCTATCACTATTTCGCGAGCAAGGACGTCTTCGGCGCCGAACTGATCGAGGCGTACGCAGCCTACTTCGCGCGCAAGCTCGACCGCTGGTTGCTCGATGAGAGTACGACCCCGATCGAGCGCATCAGGAACTTCGTCGCCGACGCGAAGGCCGGCATGGCACGCTACGAGTTCCGTCGCGGCTGTGTCGTCGGCAATCTCGGGCAGGAGATGAGCGCCCTGCCCGAGCTCTTTCGGGACCGTCTGCATGGCGTCCTCCTCGACTGGCAGGCGCGGACGGAGCGCTGTCTCCGGGACGCCCAGGCAGCCGGCCAGATCGCCGCGGATGCCGATTGCGCTGCGCTGGCGGCGTTTTTCTGGATCGGCTGGGAAGGCGCGGTCCTGCGCGCCAAGCTCGAGCGCAGCCCCGAGCCTCTCGACCTCTTCGCCACCCTATTCCTGACCTGTCTTACGCGCTGAGCGCCCCATGGAGTGCCCCGAATGTTCAAGGCAATCCTGATCGAGAAGGATGAGGCGGGCTACCGCGCCGGCCTACGTGAGATCGACGAGGCGCAGCTCCCCGAGGGCGACGTCACCGTGGATGTCGCCTACTCGACGTTGAACTACAAGGACGGGCTCGCGATCACCGGGAAAGGCCCGGTCGTGCGCAAATTTCCGATGGTGCCGGGCATCGACATCGCCGGCACCGTCCGCGAATCCCGGCATCACGACTACAAGGCCGGCGACCGCGTCGTCCTCAACGGCTGGAGCGTCGGCGAGACCCATTGGGGTGGACTGGCGCAAGTCGCACGGCTCAAGGGCGACTGGCTGGTGCCATTGCCGGAGGCGCTCACGCCACGGCAGGCGATGGCGATCGGCACTGCCGGTTACACGGCGATGCTGTGCGTGATCGCCCTCGAGCGCCACGGCGTCACCCCCGACAAGGGCGAGGTCGTCGTCACCGGCGCGGCCGGTGGCGTCGGCAGCACGGCGGTCGCTCTCCTGTCGCGCCTCGGCTACACGGTCGTGGCGGTGAGCGGCCGTCCCGAGGAGGCCGATTACCTGCGCCGCCTCGGCGCAGCGGAGGTGCTGGATCGGGCGACATTCTCGGATCCGGGCAGGCCGCTCGCCCGGGAGCGCTGGGCCGGGGCCGTCGATGTGGTCGGTAGCCACACGCTGGCGAACGTCTGCGCCGCCATGAAGTACCGGGGCGTCGTAACGGCTTGCGGTCTGGCTCAGGGGATGGACCTGCCTGCGAGCGTGGCCCCCTTCATCCTGCGCGGCGTCAGCCTGCTCGGGATCGACAGCGTGATGTGCCCGCGGCCTGAGCGGATCGAGGCCTGGAACAGGCTGGTCCACGACCTCGATCCGGTCAAGCTCGAGGCGATCACGGAGGAGATCGGCCTGACAGAGGCTGTGGCCACCGCGGAACGCCTGATGTCGGGCCGGGTGCGCGGCCGCGTCGTCGTTGACGTGCATCGCTAGGCGTTCTCGCCGCCTCTCGCCGCCGTTCAACTGCGGAACAGACGGAAATCATACAGGGAAGACTTGGGTGTGATGGCTTAATACTGAACGCGGCACTGCCGCCGGACTGACAAAAACAAACACAGTCCGTTCATACCGATGGAGGAAAGACCATGAAGGGTGTATTCGCGCTGGCGATCCTGTTTGGCGGCCTGTCCGCCGTGCAGGCCGACCCGCTGCCGACCTTCCGTATCGGCGTGCTGAATGATCAGTCCGGGCTCTACGCCGACATCGCGGGGCCGGGCTCCGTCGAGGCCGCGCGCATGGCCGTCGAGGACTTCAAGCCGGACGTGAGAGGCTTCCGCGTCGAGGTTCTCTCGGCCGACCATCAGAACAAGCCCGATATCGGCGCGGCCATCGTGCGACGCTGGTTCGACGTCGACCAGGTCGACGCGATCGTCGACGTACCGACCTCTTCGGTCGCCCTGGCCGTGTCGAACATCGCGAGCGAGAAGGACAAGGCATTCCTGATCGCGAGCGCCGGGTCCTCGGATCTGACCGGGAAGAACTGCACCCGGACCAACGTCCATTGGACCTACGACACCTGGGCTCTCGGCAACAGCACGGCGCGCGCCGTGATCAAGCAGGGCGGAAAGTCCTGGTACTTCCTCACGACGGATTACGCGTTCGGTCACGCTCTGGAGCGCGACGCCACCGAGGCCGTGACGAAGGCGGGCGGCAAGTCCCTCGGACACGTCCTGGCTCCGTTCCAGAGCACCGACTTCTCCTCCTACCTGCTCCAGGCCCACGGCAGCGGTGCGCAGGTGGTCGCGCTCGCCAATTCCGGCGGCGACACGATCAACGCCATCAAGCAGGCCTCGGAGTTCGGCCTCACCGACGGCGGCCAGAAGCTCGTCGCGCTCCTCGCCTTCATCTCGGACATCCACTCAGTCGGCCTGAAGGTCGCCCACGGCCTGACTCTGACCGAGGCGTTCTACTGGGACCTCAATGACGGCACCCGGACCTGGGCGAAGCGGTTCGCGGCACGCAACGGTGGCCGTTACCCGACGATGAACCAGGCCGGCACCTACGCGGCGATGCTCCACTGGATGAAGGCGATCGCCGCCCTCGACAAGGACAAGGCGCATCGCGGCACCGACATCGTCGCGCAGATGAAGGCGATGCCGACAAACGATCCGCTGTTCGGCCACGGCTCGATCCGCGCGGACGGGCGCACCATCCACGACCTCTACCTGTTCCAGGTCAAGGACCCGTCCGAGTCGAAGGGGCCGTACGACTACTACAAGCTCGTCGACACCATCCCCGGCGACCAGGCGTTCCGGCCCATGGCCGACGGCGGCTGCCCCCTCGTAGCCCATACGGCCGCGAAGTGAGGCAGCCTAGCCATGGCACGTCCTGACGCGGCCGACAGCGCGACCATCAGCGCAAAGCGGATGGCGATCGGGCTGCTGCTCCTGAGCGAGGTGGCGGCTATGGCGACGTGGTTCGCCACCACCGCCTCGATCGGCGCGATCCGCACGCAGTGGACGCTGAGCCCGTTCCAGGAGGCCCTGCTCACCAACAGCGTGCAGGCCGGGTTCGTCGCCGGCACCCTGGTCAGCGCGCTGCTGGGGCTGGCCGACCGGTTCGACCTGCGCCGGCTGTTCTGCGGCTGCGCCGTCGCGGCCGGTCTCGCCAACCTCCTGATGCTGGCCTTCGCGCCGACCTCGCCGATGGTGCCGCTGCTGCGCTTCGTGACGGGGGCCTGCATGGCCGGCGTCTACCCGGTCGGCATGAAGATCGCCGCGACCTGGGCGGTGGGTGACCTGGGGCTGCTGATCGGCCTTCTGGTGGGCGCGCTCACCCTCGGCTCGGCGCTGCCCCACCTCGTCGCGGCCCTCGGCCAGCTCGACTGGCATCTGCCGGTGCTCGGTGCGGCGTTGGGCGCCCTCCTCTCGGCGGCCCTGATCCGCTTCGTGCAACTCGGGCCGATCCGGTCGGAGGCCCCGCCCCTGCGCTTGGAGAACGCCCTGGAGGCGTGGCGCAATCGCGGCGTGCGCTTGGCCAATCTCGGCTATCTCGGCCACATGTGGGAGCTCTACGCGATGTGGGCCTGGATCGGTGCCTTCATGGCGGCGAGCTTCCGTGAGCGTTACGGCAACGCGCCGCCGTTCCCGCCGGAACTGGCCGCCTTCGCGGTGGTGGCGGCCGGGGCGTTCGGCGCGATGCTGGGCGGCTGGGCGGCCGATCGACTCGGGCGCACTCTGGTCACCGGCGCCTCGATGCTGGCCAGCGGCTGCTGTGCCATCGCGGTGGGTTTCCTGTTCGGCGGCCCTGCCTGGGCGGTGCTGGCGGTGGGCGTGCTCTGGGGCGTCGCGGTGATCGCCGATTCGGCGCAGTTCTCGGCGGCGGTGAGCGAGCTGAGCGACCGCAGGCTGATCGGCACGATGCTCACCGTGCAGACCTGCCTCGGCTTTCTCCTGACGCTCGTCAGTATCCAGCTCATCGCCTTCGCCGGGACATTCCTCGGCTGGCGCTTCGCCTTCGCGCTGCTGGCCGTGGGGCCGTTCCTGGGTCTCGCTTCGATGCTGCGGCTGCGGCGCCTACCCGAGGCCAAGCGGCTGGCGGGAGGACGCAAGTGACAGCGAGGAGAAAGCCATCCGTGGCCTTCAAGACGATCACCTACGAGACGCTCGCGCCGGTGGCACGCATCACCCTGAACCGCCCGGAGCGCACCAACGCGATCAGCGCGACCATGCTCGACGAACTCGCGCAGGCGATGGACGCGGCCGAGGCCGACGATGCGGTGCGCGCCGTGATCGTGCGCGGGGCCGGCACGGCCTTCTCGTCGGGCTTCGATCTCAAGGATCAGATGGCGCTGCGCCCTGAAGGCGTGAGCCAGTGGCGCCCGATCCTGCGCAAGGATTTCGATGTGCCGATGCGCTTCTGGCACTGCCCGAAGCCGACCATCGCGGCGGTGCGTGGTCCCTGCCTCGCGGGCGCCTGCGAGTTGGCGTTGGCCTGCGACGTGACCGTGGCGGCCGAGGATGCCTTCTTCGGCGAGCCGGAGCTGAAATTCGGGGCCGGTATCGTGGTGATGATCCTGCCCTGGATCGTCGGCCCGAAGATCGCCAAGGAGATCATCCTCACGGGCGAGGACCGCATTCCGGCGCGGCGCGCCTACGAGATCGGAATGGTCAACCGAGTCGTGCCGATTGCCGAGCTCGACGCGAGCGCGCTGCGCCTTGCCCGGCACATCGCGGCGATCGACCCGAACCTCGTCAAGGAGACGAAACGGGCCCTCAACCGGTCGATCGAGGCGCGCGGCATGCTGGAGGCCCTGGAGACGGCCCTCGACATCGACCTGCTGATCGAGGGCGAAGGCTCGCCGGACAAGCGGGCCTTCATGGACATCGCCCGGTCGCAAGGCCTCAAGGCGGCACTGGCCTGGCGCGACAGCCGCTTCCCGGGAGCCGGATCGTGACCGGGGCGCTGGCGGAACTCCTGGGCGCTGGGCTCGGCCGCCCAGGCAGCCGGGTGGACGAGAGTTCCGGCCCCGGGATGACGGGGCGCGACCTCGGTGCACACGCGGATCTGGTCGCCGGTCGGCTGCGTGCGGCAGGCATGCGCCCGCACGAGCCGGTGCACCTCACCATCGGCAACCGGGCGCTCGATCTCGGGACGCTGCTCGGCCTCTGGCGGGCGGGCGCGGTCGCGGTGCCCGTTCACCGAGCCGCTGCACCGCTCACCCGCGCGGCGGTCGAGCGGGCGACGCGTGCCCGCTTCCGGGCCGACGGGCTCAGCTTGGAGAAGATCGCGGAGGATGCGCCGCCGGTGCGGCCGCTCCTGGACGGGGCCGCCCTCGTGGTCTTCACCTCGGGCAGCACCGGCGTGCCGAAGGGCGTGGTTCTCGGACACGATGCCCTGGCGCGCAAGCTCGCGATCCTCGACCGGCTGCTGGGCTTTCGCCCGGACGACGTCGTCGCGGTGCCGCTCCAGCTGACCTTCATCTTCGGGATCTGGGCGAGCCTCCTGGCGATCCGCTCTGAGGCGAGACTCGTCCTCGTCCCGAAGTTCACGCCCGCGACGCTCGAGGGCCTGCTCGCCGCGGAGGGGACGGTGTTGGCCGCTGTGCCGACCATGCTGCGAGCCCTGCTGGCCGACGGTGTCCCGCCGGCCCCCCGTCTGCGGGCGGTGCTGACCGGCGGCGAGGCGCTCAGCCCGTCGCTGACGCAAGCAGTCCGCGGCGGATGGCCGAAGGCCGAGCTCGTCGACCTCTATGGCTCGACCGAGACTGGCTCCTGCGACTTCTGTCACCGACCGCGGGACGTCTCGGAGGCTGGGTCGATCGGCATGCCAACCGAGGGCGTGTCGTTCCGCATCGTCCGCGACGACGGCGCGCTCGCCGCTCTGGGCGAGACCGGCGAGCTGCGGATCCGAACTGCCTGCGGCATGCTCGGCTATCTCGACGGCGCCGAGCTCACGCGCTCCGCGCTGGAGGCGGACCACTTCCGCACAGGCGATCTCGCGCGCCTGCGCCAGGACGGTCACGTCGAGCTCGTCGGGCGCTCGAAGGAGATCATCGCGCGGGGCGGCAACAAGATCGCGCCCCTGGAGATCGAGAACGCCCTGTGCGCGCATCCGGACATCGCGGCGGCCCTGTGCGCCGGCGTGCCCGACCCGCGCCTCGGCGAGGCGATCCACGCGGTCGTCGTGCTGAAGCCTGACCGCGCGCTGTCGGCGGACGAACTCAGGCGCTGGGCATCGGCCCATCTCGAACGTTACAAGGTGCCGGACGTGATCGTCTTCAGCGACACGCTGCCGTCGGGCGCGACCGGAAAGGCGAGCCGGGCGATGGTCAGTACGCTCACGCTGATCCACGCGGAGACGACGTCGGCCGACCTGCAGGGCGCGCCAGTGAGCTCCTAGGCTGGGACGGGGGGCCGTCCGCACGATCGTCTTGTCCGCGCTCTCAGCACCGCGGGGAGCCTATTCGCGCGAGCGCCCTTCCGGCTCGAGAGCCGGTCCGCCCTGTCCTGATCGACGTGGACCTGCCGGCGCCGGTGCGCATGCCGCCGAAGCGGATCCGGGTTCGTCGCAAAAACGCGTGGTACAACAAGGATCCAGAGCTGCCGGCTTGATGCAATCAGGTCGGAGCCGGTTCTGGCCTGGGTCGGCCGCGAACGTGCGCCACACCGAGGCGGGGCGGTGAGACGCGCTGCCGTTCGCGTAGACATGTGTCCTAGGAAGCGGCCAACAAGCTACGCAGCGCCTTGCGGTCGGTCTTGCCGACGCCGTTGACCGGCAGCACGTCAAGCCTGCGAATCTGCGCCGGCACGTAGATCCGCGCGAGGGAACCCCGTACGAAATCCTTGAGCCCCGGCTCGTCGAGGCCCTCGCCCTCCCGCAGCACCACGAAGGCCACCGGTACCTCGCCGAGATCCGCGTCGGGGGCGCCGACCACGCAACAGTCGCAGATGGCCGGATGGGCAGCGAGTTGCCGCTCGATCAACGCGGGCGAGATATTCTCGCCGCCGCGAATGATCACGTCCTTGATGCGCCCCGTGATGGCGAGGAAGCCGTCGGCGTCGAAGCGGCCGAGATCACCGGTGCGCAGCCAGCCGTCCACGATCGGCTGGTCCGCGCTGCCGAGATAGCCGGCCATCAGGGCCGGGCCGGAGATGCGGATCTCCCCTTCCCGGCCGGCCTCGACCGGGCGATCCGTGGCCGGATCGAACAGGTCCACATTCTGGCCCGCGAGCACGGTCCCGATCGTGCCGATGCGACGCCGGCCCGGCGGGTTCATGGTCGAGGTGCAGGTCGCCTCCGACAGGCCGTAGGAGACGAGGAGCGGCACGCCGAAGGCCTCCTCGATCTGCCGATGCAGGGTCGGGGTGATCGGCGCCGAGCCGCAGCGCAGGAAGCGCAGGCCCGGGAAGCGCTCCCCGGGGCGCAGCAGGGGCAGCATCCGCGCGTAGATCGTCGGCACGCCGGTCATGTAGGTGATGCCGCCAGATCGCAGGCGGTCGAGGGCGGCCTCGGCCTGGAAGCGCTCCATCAACACGATCTCGGCTCCGGCCAGGAGAGGCACGATCAACTGGTTGTTGATGCCGTTCGTGTGATGAAGTGGCATGACGTGGAGAAGCCGGTCCGCAGGCCCCGTACCGGTGTGACGGAGCACGCCCGCGGCGTTGCAGATCAGGCCTTCGTGGCGCAGCAGCACGCCCTTCGGCCGGCCGGTGCTCCCCGAGGTGAAAAGCAGCATGGCCTCATCCCGCGGGCTGACCTCGGCCGCGAAGGCCGCGCTGTCGGCGAGGCTGTCCAGTGCGCGGACGTCCAGGCCGGTCAGAGCGACGGGCGAGGCGTCGACCTGGGCGACGATGAGATGCCGCATGCCGACGAGCGCAGCCTGCTCGGCCACCACCTCCGGCGCGAGCCCCGGCTCCAGGAAGCAGACGCAGGCGCCGGCCTGCATGGCGCCGAAGTAGGCCGCGATGGCCGCCGCACTCTTGGGCGCGATCAGTCCGACCCGGTCACCCTTGGCGACACCCCAGTCCCGGACTGCGCCCGCGGCGGCGTCGATCCGCGCGCCGAGGTCGGCATAGGATACGACGTCGGAGCCCGAGAGCGCCGTGCGGCCCGTCCCCGCATGATCCGCGATGGCCGCGCGCAGCCGCGCGCTGATCGAGTCCGGCATGGCAGCGCTCATGGCGGCGATCTCCTGTCCCGTCTGTCTGCCCCGCGCCTCAGCGCAGGCGGATGCCCGCATCGGCCTCGAACCGGCCCTCCGGGTCGAGGACCGCCAGCGCCGCCCGCTCCTCTGGGGTCGGCGGAGGCGTCGGGGCGGCACCGTCCGCCGAGAACGCGAAACCGGTGCGGTCGCGGACCTCGTCGAGGCTCGCCTCCGGATGCCAGGAGGCCAGCACGAGCCGGCCCTCGCGCTTCGTGAAGACGGCGATCGGCGTGACCACGCCGTGCATGCCGCCGGACGCGGTGACGAAGTCGAGGGTCTCGACGAGGGTGCGGCGGGAATGTTCCGTACGCCACGTGACCGCCCGGCGGGCGGTGGGCAGCATCACGGCGCCGCCGCCGCCGCCCGGCAGCCGCACCCGCGGAGCGTGCCAGTCGCCGATGCAGGAGACGTTCGTGCGGCCCAGCCCGTCGACCTGCGCGGCGCCCAGGAAGCACAGGTCCATCAGGCCGCGGGTGCAGAGATCGTAGAAATCCTCATTGGCGAAGATCGCCCGCGAGCCCTCGGCGAGGACCGGGTCGGAGGACGAGATCGGCACCTTCGACGGGTTCGGGTCGACGCCGCCGGCGACGTTGATGTAGGTGAACGCGAAGGGATAGGCCTGCTTGGCCAGGAGGCAGGCCAGCATCGGCAGGGCCGAGTTCACGCCGCTGAAGGTGATCTCGTTCGGCCGCACGAATCGGGCGAGATTGGTGACGATGTAGGAAAAGCCCGACCAGGCCTCGATCGCGTTGGACGGCGCCTCAGACATGGGCAGCCTCCCGGGCCTCGGGGCCGGCGGCGAGGTGATCGGCGAGCACGCCCGGGGCGTCGGCCATGTAGGCCTCCACGGCCGGGTAATCGATCTCGTAATCCGGCCAGAGCGAGCCGGGCCAAGCCCCGTTCGGCACGATGCTCAACGCCTCGACGAGGAAGTGGGGCACCAGCGTCAGTTCGGGCTGGTCGCGGAAGGAGGCGTCCGGGGCGACCCGCTCGGCCACCACGAGCACGCGCTTGGCCGAGCGGCTCATGATCCGGTCCCAGTGCGAGGTCCCGAAGACGCGCACGTCCCCCGACGCGCTGACCTCGTTGGCCTGGATCACCGCGAAGTCCGGCTGGATGCGCGGGATGGCGTAGACCGCCTCGCCGCTGCCGTAGGGGTCCTCGATCGTCTTCCAGCCGTTGAGCGCCGGCAGGTCCGAGCCGTGGATGCCGCCGCAGGGCATGAACGGCACGCCGAAGGCAGCCGCCCGCAGGCCCGCCGTCAGGCTGGCGCAGGCGTGCTCCTCCAGGCGGACCTCGCCGGACTCGATCGCCCGGCGGTACCAGGGCGCGAGGCCGAAATTGCCTTCCATGGCCACGATCCCCGCCTTCGCCCGCGACAGGGCGCCGGCGCGGCAGAGAATGTCGATGTCATAGCCGGGCGACTGCTTGACGACTTCGAGGTCGCGGCGGCCCTGGCGGATCAGCTCGCGCACGAACGCGAAGGGGCCGCGGTGCAGGAAGCTGCCGCCGAGCGCCAGGGAGCTGCCGTCCGGCACGCGGGCTGCGAGGTCTGCGAGGGGGACGATCTTCTGGGTTCCGGCGCTCACGGGGCGTCCTCCGATCGGGCGTGTGTCAGGCCGCGCGGTAGGCGCGGATCCGGTCCTTCAGCCCCGGGCGCGCGGCCGAGGCGACGAGGTCGGCGAGGTCGTCCGCGCGGGTGTCGCGGGCGGCGGCGCGGTTCAGGGCCGCCCCGGCCCAGGAAGACAGCCGCGTCGCCGCTTCCGAGGCGGCCGCGACGGTGTCGAACCACGAGTCGGTCGCCGCGACGGCGGTGAGGAACCCGTCGGACAGGGCCTCCGGGGCGTCGAAGACCCGCCCCTCCTGGAGGACGAGCCGGGCCTTGGAGCCGCCGACCCGCTCGGCGTAGCGCCGCGTGCCGAGCACCAGCCCGAAGGACAGGCCCGGCATGCGGAAGGTGGCGGCCGGATCGCTGACCCGCCGGCCGCAGGCGCAGATCACGTCGACCCCGGCGCCGAAGTTCCGCCCGTGCGCGAGCGCCAGCGTGTCGAACGGCGCGTGGGCCAGCGCCTGGAGGAGCTGCTCGATCCGCACGAACCGGAGCAGCAGGTCGCCCTCCGACAGGTCCGCGTAGCCGCCGAAGTCGAACCCGGCGCTGAAGTTGCGCCCCGCGCCCTTCAGCACGAGGAGCCGTGTCCCGTCGCCGGCCGCAGCCGCGACGGCGTCGAGCAGCGCGTCGACCAGGGTGGCCGACAGGGCGTTCATCTTGTCGGGGCGGTTGAGCGTCAGGGTCAGCGTGTCGCCGCTGCGCTCTTTCAGGAGTTCGTCCATGGCGCCGCCCTCAAGCCGTGCGCGCGCGAGCCGGCGCGGCCTCGCCGAACAGTTCGGCGTTGTGCTGCCCGAGGGCGGGCGGCTCCCGGTAGATCGGGAAGCCCTCCCCTGAGAACTTCAGCGGCGACACGAAGGTGCGCGTCTCAGCGCCGGACGGCAGGGTCACCGGCTGGACCCAGCCCATATGCGCGACCTGCGGGTCGGCCAGGGCGTCGGCGTAGCCGTTGATCGGTGCGCAGGGCACGCCCGCGGCGCGGAACCGGGCCAGCAGGTCGGCGCAGGTGAGGTCGGCGAAGTCGCGCTCCAGAATCGCCAGGAGTTCGCCCTGGTTCTGCGCCCGCAGGGCGGTCGAGGCGAAGCGCGGATCCTCGGCGAGGTCGTCGCGCCCGATCGCCGCGCAGGCGGCGCGGTAGAGGGCGTCGTTGCCCGCCGCCATGGCGAAGTACCCGTCCTGGGCGCGGAAGGCCTGATAGGGGGCGTTGCGCGGATGGGCCGAGCCCAGGCGCTTCGGGTCGCGGCCGCTGCCGAAATACTCGCTGGTCTGGAGCGCCCCCATCGCCAGGGAGGCGCCGAACATCGAGGCGTCGATGTGTGCGCCGGGTCCGCCCGCCCGCACCTGGAGCAGCGCCGCCGCGATGGCGTAGGCCGCGTAGAGGCCGGTGCCGAAATCCGAGATCGGTACGCCGCACTTGACCGGGGGCGCGCCGGGCTCGCCCGTGACGCTCATCACGCCGCTCATCGCCTGGAGCGTCAGGTCGAACCCGGCCTCGGCGGAGCGCGGCCCCTCCTGGCCGAAGGCTGAGATCGAGCAATAGACCAAGCCGGGCCGCCCGGCGCTGACGCGCACGTAGTCGAGGCCGAGCCGCTTCATCACGCCGGGGCGGTTGTTCTCCAGCACCACGTCGGCAGAGCCGATCAGGTCCAGGGCGCGCGCCTTGTCGGCCGGATCCTTCAGGTCCAGCGTCACAGAGCGCTTGTTGCGGTTGAGCGAGGCGAAGTTCTCGCTGAAGCCCGCGTTGAGGGGCGGCCAGGCCCGCATCGAGTCGCCGCCCTCCGGATTCTCGACCTTGATGACGTCGGCTCCCATGTCGGCGAGCAGCATGGCGCAGAATGGCCCGGCCGCGACACTGCAGAACTCGATCACGCGGATACCGGACAGCGGTCGCATGGGCCTACTCCTCGATCAGGCAAGCGCCGCCGGCGCGCGCGGGGGCGCTGAGCCTCGGGCATGCCGCGGCGCGGCAGGGGATGAGACGGTGATGGGGTTGTAGCCGAGGGCCCGCGACAGGCTGCGCGCCGCGTCGACGACCACGTCGCTGAAGCGGCGGAGCGCCGTGGGATTCAGGCGATCGGCCGGCCCGGAGATACCGATCGCCGCGACGGGACGGCCCATGGCATCGTGGACGATCGCGGCGAGCCCGCACACGCCCTCCCGCCACTCCCCGCGATTGATCGCGAAACCCTGAATCCGGACCTGCTCGAGTTCCCGCCGCAGGAGGTCGAGGGTCGCGATCGTGCGCGGCGTGTGGACCTGGAGCGTCTCCGGCAGGTGGGCCAGCGCCTCCTCCTGATAAGCGAGCAGCGCCTTGCCGGACGCCACGCAATAGGCCGGAGCGCGGCCACCGATCGACGAATAGGCGCGAACCGGCTGGGGGCTCTCGATCTTGTGCAGGTAGATGACGTCCGCCCGGTCGAGCAGCGACAGGTGGATGGTCTCCTGGGTTTGATCGGCCAGGGTCCGCATGAAGGGCTCGGCGACCTGCCGGACGTCGATCCGCGCCACAACGGGACTGGCGAGCTCGAAGAGCTTCAAGGTGCAGGCGTAGGTGCCACCCGTCTGGGCGCGCACGTAGCCGGCGGCCACCAGTGTCTGGAGCGTGCGATGCACATTGCTCTTCGTGAGGTTGAGCGCGCGTGCCAGTTCGCTGACGCCCCGGGGCGTCTCGCTGCCGGCCAAGTGCTCGAGAAGCATCAATCCCTTGAGGAGGGTGCTGTCCATCGTTCCAACATTCGAAACGCCGTTCTGGTAAAAGCTAGCGTTGCCCGTGGCGCCTCGTCAAGTGCAGTCCTCTGAACGAGTTGCAACAACAATGGCGGTTTCTCGAATACCGGCCGCGCGGTCGCGAATTCTGCAGGTTCTCCATTGACTGCAGGCCAGGGCGTTCATAGCCTATCAATTCCTGATACGTCGTTCCAAATAATAGAACAACTTGCGTCGTTCTCAGGCCGGCACAGCCTTCCGAAGAGGAGGCCGATTCATTGACGGGAGAGAAACCATGGACGCTTCGGTGCAGCGACCGCCCTCGAAGAAGGACGTCTTCCGCGTCGTGAGCGGAAACTTCCTCGAAATGTTCGATTTTATGGTCTACGGCTTCTACGCCGCTGCGGTGGCAAAGGCCGTCTTTCCCAACGACAACGAGTACGTCTCGTTGATGCTGTCGTTGGCCACCTTCGGGATCGGCTTCCTGATGCGTCCGCTCGGCGCCATCGTGCTTGGCGCCTATATCGACCGCCACGGCCGACGAGCCGGGTTGGTCATGAGCCTCGCCATCATGTCGGTGGGCGTCGCGCTCATCACGTTCACGCCGACCTACGCATCGATTGGCATCGCCGCTCCCATTCTCGTCCTGATCGGCCGACTGCTGCAGGGGTTCTCCGCCGGCGCCGAATCCGGCGGCGTCTCGGTCTATCTGTCGGAGATCGCGACGCCGGGGAATCGCGGCTTCTACGTGAGCTGGCAATCGGCGAGCCAGCAGGTCGCCGTGGTCTTCGCCGCCGTTATCGGCGTGACCCTGCGCGGCTTCCTGACGGAGGAGCAGATGCTCGCCTGGGGATGGCGCATTCCGTTCCTGATCGGCTGCCTGATCATCCCCGTCCTGTTCTGGATCCGGCGCTCGATGCAGGAGAGCGAGGATTTTGCGCAGCGGGCGAAGCATCGCCGCGTAACCCTCGGCGAGATCTACCGGTCACTTCTCCAGAACTGGGCGATCGTGCTCAAGGCGGTGCTGCTCGTCACACTGACGAGCGTCTTCTTCTACATGATCACGGCCTATACCCCGACCTACGCGCGTCAGGTTCTTGGCCTAAGTGCGCATGACAGCTTCGTGGTCACCGTCTGCGTCGGCGTGGCGAACTTCGTCTGGGTGCCCGTTATGGGGGCGGTGTCGGACCGGGTCGGGCGGCTTCCGGTGCTCCTGACCTTCTCGGTGTTGATCGGTCTCACGGCTTACCCGGTCATGGCGTGGCTCGTGACAGACCCGTCCTTCGGCCGCTTGCTGGCCGCCCTCATGTGGATGTCGTTCCTGTATGGCGGCTACCAGGGGGTGATGGTCGTCACGCTGACCGAGATCATGCCGGCCGAGGTTCGCGCCACAGGCTTCTCCCTGGCCTACAGTCTCGCACAGGCAATTTTCGGCGGCTTCACCCCGGCGATCTGTACCTATCTGATCCACGCAACGGGGAATCGAGCCATGCCAGGCCTCTGGCTCGCTTGTGCGGCCCTGTTCTCGATCGTGGGCGCTCTGACCCTCTACCGCAACGTGCACATCTCCCGACGTGGGACGACGGCTGTCACGCCGGCCTGAGCGCGGACCGGCACAAGCGCGTTGGCCGACTCGTTCAATGGCCGCCTGCGCGACGAGTGCCTGAACGCGAACTGGTTCTCGTCGTCGGCCGCCGCGAGGAGCGAGATCGATGCGTGGCGGCCGCAGGCCAGCCCGGCTGGACCACAGCCTCCGTCTCTGGGCGCCTCAAGGCGTTTCAGCTCTTCCGACGACGGACACGCGGCGCGGCCCCGTCATCGGCGTCGTCGACCCGCAGGCGGCGATCAAACGCGACATCGCCGGCCACAACCGACACGCCGAGCCCGTCATCTGGACCCGGCCGGCCACCGATATCCTCGCAGCCGTCAGCCTGGCCTACTGGTACCCTTTCGGGAACGGATCGGGCTTGATCAGCTCGGGGCTGGTGTAGACGATCTCGAACTGGCCGTCGGGCTTCGCCCGGCCGACACGGGTCTTCGACCAGAGATGGTGGTTCTCGTCGATCTTCACGTAACCTTCCGGCGCCCCCTTGAATTCCAGGCCGGGCGAGGCCGCCACGACCTTGTCGACGTCGAAGGTGCCGGCCTTCTCGCAGGCCATCTTCCACAGGAACGGGCCGAGATAGGCCGCCTGCGTCACGTCGCCGATGACCGTCTTCTCGCCCCACATCTTCTTGAACGCGGCCACGAACGCCTTATTGTTCTCGTTCTGGATCGACTCGAAGTACTTCATGCACGAGTAGGCCCCGGCGATGTTCTCGCCGCCGATGCCGTCAACCTCGTCCTCGGTCACCGACAGCGTCATCAGCACCTGCTTCGACAGGTCGATGCCCGCCGCCTTCAGCTGCTTGTAGAACGCCACGTTCGAGCCGCCCACGATCGTGGCGAAGATCACCTTCGGCTTGGTGAGCTTGATCTTGTTGATGACCGAGTTGAACTGCGTGTGGCCGAGGGGGAAGTACTCCTCGCCGACGACCTTGCCCTTGAGCACGGTCTCGATGTGCCGGCGGGCGATCTTGTTAGAGGTGCGCGGCCAGATGTAGTCCGAGCCGATGAAGTAGAAGCTGTCGCCGCCCTTCTCCTTGTGGACCCAGTCGAGGCCGGCGAGGATCTGCTGCGTGGCCTCCTGGCCGGTGTAGAAGACGTTCTTGGACTGCTCCAGGCCCTCGTAGAAGGTCGGATAGTACAGCAGGCCGTTGTACTGCTCGAAGACCGGCAGCACCGCCTTGCGCGAGGCCGAGGTGAAGCAGCCGAACACGGCGGCGCAGTGGTCGTTGACGAGGAGCTTCTTGGCCTTCTCGGCGAAGGTCGGCCAGTCGGAGGCGCCGTCCTCCTGGATGATCTTGATCTTGCGTCCGAGCACGCCGCCGGCGTCGTTGATCTGCTGGATCGCCAGCTTCTCGCCCTGGCTCGGCCCGGTCTCCGAGATCGCCATGGTGCCGGTGATCGAGTGCAGGATGCCGACCGTCACCTCGCTGTCGGTCACCGCCAGAGCGCCGGCCTCGGCGGCCGCCGCGACGCGCGGCAGCGATGCCGCGAGCGGGGCCGCCGCCAGCCCGAGCAGCAGGCGCCGGCGGAGGGTGAAGTGCGCGGGATCGTCTGTCGCCATGGGGGGCAAATCCTTCAGATCGTTCGAGAAGGTGGGCCGCCCCGTCCGCACCGGATCAGCCGTCGCGCACGGATCGTCTCCTTCGGCATATTTCTTCAAAAGAAAATAAATTTCGCAAGATGAAAACATCGGCAGCCTGCCCATATCGGCGGCGGCGATCCCGGGCGCCGGCTTCCTATTTGCGGCGGCGCGCCGGGGCGAGCCCGGTCAGCGCCGCGAAGGCGCGACCAGCGGCCGCCTCCAGCCCCGCCGCCAGGGTGCCGCCGTCGGGCGCGAGGAGCCGGAGGCCGAGCCCGGCCGCGTTCGGCAGCGGGCTGAGCCCGGCCCGGCAGCCGGTGCGGTCGGCCGCGGCCTGGACGTCCCCGGGATCCGGCAGGCACGGGGCCGGACCGAGGATGACGAGGGCGCCGTAGGCCCGCCACGGGCCGAGCGGCGAGGCCGGATCGCGGAACTCGGCGCCGGCGATGCGCGCCCGCTCGCGGACCAGGACGGCCCCCGCCGCCGTCTCGATGCCGAGGGCGAGCTCGACGTGCTCGAACGGCCTGCCGCGGCCCTCCGGGTCGTGACACGCAATGCTCTCGGAGACGACGGCACGGGCCCCGGGCTCGAGCGTGACCCGGGTCGAGGCCGAGAGGGCGGCGCCGGGGAACAGGATCAGGGGATCGGGCACGCAGTGGAGGAAGGCATCGGCGCCGACGCGGATCCGCGTGTCCTGGCGGGCCGGCTGGTCGGCGCTGCGATGGACGACCGTGGCGGCCTGGGTGGTGACGTGCGCCGCCGAGCCCGGACCCATCGCGATGTCGAGGCCGAGACGGTCGCCGCGGTAGAGGCCGCCGGAGGCCGATTGCAGGTACAGCGTGATCAGCTCCGGCCGCTGCGGATACAGGCGGAACGGCTTCGTGATGTGGAACGGGTACGGCACGTGCTGGTCGGCGAGCACGCTGGTCCCGCCGCCGCGCACGAAGCCGAGGCGGGCCGTCGCGCGGCGGCCGGTCTGGACGTCGTCGGGCACGGCTAGGGCGCGAACAGGACGGCCCGGCCGATGGCATCCGCCACCGCGTCGATGCCGAGGCCCGCGCGCGCGTTCGTGGCGAGGACCGGCCTGCCGCTCCGGACCCGCGCGGCCTCCGCGAGCATCCCGTCGAGGTCGACGCCGACATGCGGCGCGAGGTCGACCTTGTTGATCACGAGGAGGTCGCAGCGCAGCACGCCCGGGCCGCGCTTGCGCGGGATGTCGTCGCCGCCGGCCACGTCGATCACGAAGATCCACCAGTCCACGAGGTCGAGGGAGAAGGTCGAGGCGAGGTTGTCGCCGCCGGATTCGAAGACGAGCAGCTGCAGGCCCGGGAAGCGCGCCTCCAGCGCGTCGCCCGCGGCGATGTTGAGGGTCGGGTCCTCCCGGATCACCGTGTGCGGGCAGGCCCCGGCCTCCACCGCCTCGACGCGGCTCGGATCGATCAGCCCGGAGCGGCGCAGCCGCTCGGCATCCTCCTTGGTGACGAGATCGTTCGTGATCACCGCGAGATCGACGCCCCGCGCCCGCAGCACGGGGATCAGCCGCTCGATCAGCGCGGTCTTGCCGGATCCGACCGGGCCGCCGATCCCGATCCGGGCGGCGTTCGCGGGAGTCACGTCGGTCATGGGGAGCGGGGCCGTGAGAGGGGTGGCGGGGTTCGGCGCCGCTCAGCGCAGCATGTAGCGCTGGGCGAGCGGCAGAGTCCGGGCCGGCTCGCAGGTGGCGAGCACGCCGTCGACGAAGACGTCGAAGGTCTGCGGGTCGACGCGGATCTCCGGGCAGGCGTCGTTCCAGAGCATGTCGGCCTTCGTCAGCGTGCGGGTCCCGCGGGCGGGCAGGAGCGCCTTGCGCAGGCCGAGCCGGCCGCCGAGATCGGCCTCGATCGCCAGGGGGTGGACGAAGCAGGCCGAGAGCGCCTGCTTGGCGCGCCCGAAGGCGCCCCATTGCGGGCGCATCAGCACCGGCTCGCAGGTCATCAGCGAGGCGGCGGAATCGCCCATCGCGCCCCAGGCGATGAAGCCGCCCTTGATCACGAGCTCCGGCTTGATCCCGAAGAAGGCCGGCCGCCAGACCACGATGTCGGCCATCTTGCCGGGCTCCAGCGAGCCGACATGCTCCTGGATGCCGAAGGTGCGCGCCGCGTTGATCGTGTACTTGGCGATGTAGCGCCTGATCCGGGCATTGTCGCCGAAGCCCGGCCTCTCCTCGGGGAGCGGGCCGCGCTGGTCCTTCATCTTCGAGGCGAGCTGCCACGTCCGGCAGACGACCTCGTGGATCCGGCCCATGCCCTGGCTGTCGGAGCCGAGCATCGCGATCGCCCCGATGTCGTGGAGCACGTCCTCGGCGGCGATGGTCTGGGCGCGGATGCGGCTCTCCGCGAAGGCCACGTCCTCCGGCAGGGCCGGGTTGAGGTGGTGGCACACCATCGTCATGTCGAGGTGCTCGTCGAAGGTGTTGACCGTGTAGGGGTTGGTCGGGTTCGTCGACGAGGGCAGGCAGTGCGGCAGCCCGGCGACCCGGATGATGTCCGGCGCGTGGCCGCCCCCGGCCCCCTCGGTGTGGTACATGTGGATGGTGCGGCCGCCGATCGCCGCCAGCGTGTCCTCCACGAAGCCCGACTCGTTCAGCGTGTCGGTGTGGAGCTGGACCTGGAAGTCGTACGCGTCGGCGAAGCCCAGGCAGGCGTCGATCGCGGCCGGCATCGCGCCCCAGTCCTCGTGGATCTTGAGGCCGAGGACGCCGGTCTCCAGCTGCTCCTTCAGGGCGGCCGGCCGGTGGGTGTTGCCGCGCCCGAGGAAGCCGAAATTGACCGGCCAAGCCTCGGCGGCCTGGAGCATGCGGCCGGTGTTGAACGGGCCGCCGGAATCGATGCCGACGGTGATCGGCCCGAGCGAGCCGCCGAGCAGGGTCGTAACGCCGGAGGCGATCGCGTGGTCCGGCAGGCCGGCGGAATCGAAGTGCACGTGCACGTCGATGGCCCCGGGCGTCGCGATCAGGCCCTCGCAGTCGCGCACCGTCGTCCCGGCCGACACGATCAGGCGCGGGTCGACGCCGTCCATGATCGCCGGGTTGCCGGCCTTGCCGAGCGCCACGATCCGCCCGTCCTTGATGCCGAGATCGCCCTTCTGGATGCCGAGGACGGGGTCGATCACCACGACGTTGCAGAGGAGGAAGTCGAGCGCGCCCTGCGCGGCGGTCACCCCGGGCGCCATCCCGATCCCGTCGCGCAGGGTCTTGCCGCCGCCGTGCAGGCACTCGTCCCCATAGACGGCGTGGTCGTGCTCGACGACCGCCACCAGGGAGGTGTCGGCGAGCCGCACCCCGTCCCCGGTGGTCGGCCCGTAGAGGGCGGCGTAGTCGCGGCGCGGGATCGTCACCATGGCAATCTCCCTAGGCGCCCTTGAAGCCGCGGGCCTTGGCGCGGGCGAGGGCCGCCGCCCGCGCCGCGTCGTCGGGCAGGGTCCCCTGCGTCAGGTCGTTGAGCCCGGTCAGCTCCCGGGCGCCGCCGAAGCCGACCAGCGTCACGGTCTTGCGCTGGCCCGGCTCGAAGCGGATCGCCGTCCCGGCCGGGATGTCGAGGCGGTGTCCCAGGGCCGCCGCCCGGTCGAAGTCGAGCGCCCGGTTCACCTCGAAGAAGTGGTAGTGCGAGCCGATCTGGACCGGGCGGTCGCCGGTGTTGACGACGTCGAGGGTGACCCGCGGGCGGCCCGCGGCGAGCTCGATCGCGCCGTCGGCCGGCAGGATCGCGCCGGGCTCCAGGGTGTCGGCGGGGGCGCCCGCCCGGGCGCGGACCGGCTCGTGGACCGTGACGAGCTTGGTGCCGTCCGGGAAGACGCCCTCGACCTGCAGGATCGGCAGCATGGCGGCGATGCCCGGCATCACGTCCTCGGTCGACAGGATCGTGGAGCCCCAGCCGATGAGGTCGGCGACGCTGCGCCCGTCGCGCGCGCCCTCCAGGATCTCGTCGGTGATGAGCGCCACCGCCTCGGGGTAGTTGAGCCTGAGGCCGCGGGCCCGGCGCTTGCGGGCGAGCTCGGCCGCGGTGAAGATCGTGAGCCGTTCCAGCTCGGTGGGCGTGAGCAGCATCACCCGCTCCCTAGTTGGCGAACAGGCGCAGGTCGGCGCGCGCGTGCCGCATCGCGGCGACCTCGATCAGCGGCGTGAAGCCCGTGAGGACGATCGCGCCGTCGGGGTCCTCGGTCACGGGCCGCTCGGCGATCTCCGCAACGAGCGGCAGCACCGTCTGGAGGGCCTGCTGGCCCTGGATGGCGCCCACCTGACCGAGCCGGACCGTGGCCGAGACCAGGCCGGAGACGAGCTGGTAGCCGGCGACGGCCGCCGCCTCCGCTTCCGACAGGCCCAGCCCCCGCCACAGGGCGCCCTGCACGGTGGCGAGGTGCCCCAGCATGAGCCCGGACCGGATCGCGGCGCGGATGTCCCCGGCACCGGGCGTCGCGAGCCGCGCGTGGGTGGTCAGCAGGGAGGCGCCGTTGCGCCGGCTGCCGGTGCGCATCGCCTCGACGAGGGTGGCCGCCTCCACGGCGGCGTCGATGCGGCCGAGCCGGGCCGGATCGGGGCCGGCGCGGTGGGCGAGGATCAGGGCGACGCGGTCGCTCTCCGCCCACCGGAAGCGCACGAGGGCCGTGAGCGTCCACGTCAGGCTCCCCGTGTCGAAGGCCGGGTCGCCCGCGACGAGCCCCTCGATCCCGTTGGAGAAGGCGAAGCTCCCGCTCGGGAAGGCGGCGTCGGCCTGCTGGAGGGACAGGAGCCGGCTCAGCACGGCGCCGCCTCGTCGAGGATGGTGTGGGTCACCTGCCGGTCGGTGACGAGGGCGCCGAGGCGGACGAGGTACGCGTCGGCCGGTCCGTCCATCGCCACCAGGAGGGCGCCGTCGGCGAAGCGGACCCGCCAGTGGAGGTTGCCGGCGTGGTAGCCGAGCTCGAGGGCGGCGGCCTGGCTGTCCGGGACGAGGCGGAGCCAGCGCTCGGAGCCGACCCGGGCGACGAGGGCGCGGTCCGCGTCCAGCGCCAGCACGGCCCCGTCGAAGAGCGGCTCGTCCCGCGGCAGGGCGAGGGCGATCTCCTCGCCGGACTGGGTGGTCGCGCGGATCCGCCGCCGAGCGACGTCGGTGCTCGACACGACGAGCACGTCCACCGCGCCGCGATGCGCGAGGTGGTGCAGGCGATGCGCCATCTCGGCGTCCTGCCGGCTGCCCAGGATACGATGGATCACACGCATGTCGGTCCGCGTCCCGCTCCCCGTGGCCAGGATCGATCTGGGCCTTGCAAGAGCCGGTCCGCCGCTCGGCACGTCACCGGCAGCACCGGCTCAGACATCGAGCGTGGTCTCGCGCTCCCAGGCGGTGAAATGGGCGCAGTAGCTGTCCCACTCATTCTGCTTCAACTTGAGGTAGGCGACGGAGAACGCGCCGCCCAGATTGTCCCGCAGGGCCTCGTCGGCCTCGAAGGCGCGCAGGGCGTCCAGCAGGTTGAGCGGCAGGCGCGGCGCGCCGGTGACGGCGTGGCCGTCGCGGTACATGTCGACGTCGCTGTGCGGCCCGGGATCGGCCGCCGACGCCAGGCCGTCCAGGCCCGCCGCCAGGATCGCCGCCTGGAGCAGGTACGGATTGGCCGCCCCGTCGGGCAGGCGCAGCTCGAACCGGCCCGGCCCGGGCACGCGCACCATGTGGGTTCGGTTGTTGCCGGTCCAGGTCACGGCGTTCGGCGCCCAGGTCGCGCCCGAGATCGTGCGGGGCGCGTTGATGCGCTTGTAGGAATTGACCGTCGGGTTGGTGATCGCGGCGAGCGCGGGCGCGTGCCGCATGATCCCGCCGAGGAAGTGCCGGCCCCGGGTCGAGAGGCCGAACGGCATCTCGGGATCCGCGAAGGCGTTCACGGTGCCGGCATTGTTCCACACCGAGACGTGGCAGTGGCAGCCGTTGCCGGTCAGCCCCGGGAACGGCTTCGGCATGAAGGTCGCCCGCAGGCCGTGCCGCTCGGCGACCGAGCGGACCATGAACTTGAAGAAGGCGTGCTTGTCGGCGGTGGCCAGCGCGTCGTCGTACTCCCAGTTCATCTCGAACTGGCCGTTCGCGTCCTCGTGGTCGTTCTGGTAGGGCTTCCAGCCCAGAGCCAGCATGTGGTCGCAGATCTCGGCGATCACGTCGTAGCGGCGCATCAGCGCCTGCTGGTCGTAGCAGGATTTCTCCGCCCGATCGTGGTGATCCGAGATCGCCGATCCGTCCGGGCTCAGCAGGAAGAACTCGGCCTCGACGCCGGTCTTGACCCGCAGGCCCTCGTCGGCGGCCCGCGCCACGAGCTGCTTCAGCACCACCCGGGGCGCTTGGTCGACGGGCGCGTCCGCCATGGTGCAGTCGGCCGCCACCCAGGCGACGTCCGGCTTCCAGGGCAGCCGGATCACCGAGGCGGCATCCGGCATCGCGAACAGGTCGGGATGGGCCGGTGTCAGGTCGAGCCAGGTGGCGAAGCCCGCGAAGCCCGCGCCGTCGCGCTGCATGGCGCCGATCGCCTGCGCGGGCACCAGCTTGGCGCGCTGGCAGCCGAACAGGTCCGTGTAGGAGATCATGAAGTACTTCACGCCGTGCTCGGCGGCGTAGGCGGAAAGGTCGGTCGTCACGGCAGCCCCCTGAGCGCGGATCGGGTGGGGGCCGGCCGCGCCCCGTTCCGGCGCGACCGGCGGGGTTGAAGGGCCCTAGAAGCCCGCTTTGCCCGGGTACCAGTCGGTCCCGGCCAGCGGCACGCGGGCCATGGCGGCGGCCTCGAGCGTCAGCGCCACGAGGTCCTCGGGCTCCAGATTGTGCAGGTGGTTGTGGCCGCAGGCGCGGGCGATCGTCTGCGCCTCCAGGGTCATCACCTTCAGGTAGTTGGCGAGCTTCCGGCCGGCGCGGACCGGGTCGAGGCGGGCCGCCAGCTCGGGGTCCTGCGTGGTGATGCCCGCCGGGTCGCGGCCCTCGTGCCAGTCGTCGTAGGCACCCGCGGTCGAGCCGAGCTCGCGGTACTCCTCCTCGTAGGCCGGGTCGTTGTCGCCGATGGCGACGAGCGCCGCGGTGCCGATCGAGACCGCGTCCGCCCCGAGCGCGATGGCCTTGGCGACGTCCGCGCCCGAGCGGATGCCGCCCGAGATCACGAGCTGCACGCTCCGGTGCAGGCCGAGATCCTGCAGCGCCTGCACGGCGGGGCGGATGCAGGCGAGCGTCGGCTGGCCGACATGCTCGATGAACACGTCCTGAGTCGCCGCCGTGCCGCCCTGCATGCCGTCGAGGACGACGACGTCGGCCCCGGCCTTCGCGGCCAGTGCGGTGTCGTAATAGGGCCGGGCGCCGCCGACCTTCACGTAGATCGGCTTCTCCCAGTCGGTTATCTCGCGCAGTTCGCCGATCTTGATCTCGAGATCGTCCGGGCCGGTCCAGTCCGGATGCCGGCAGGCGGAGCGCTGGTCGATGCCCTTGGGCAGGTCGCGCATGGCGGCGACTCGGTCGGAGATCTTCTGGCCGAGCAGCATGCCGCCGCCGCCGGGCTTGGCGCCCTGGCCGACCACCACCTCGATGGCGTCGGCGCGCCGGAGGTCGCGCGGGTTCATGCCGTAGCGGGAGGGCAGGTACTGGTAGACGAGGATGTCGGAATGGCCGCGCTCCTCGTCGGTCATGCCGCCGTCCCCCGTGGTGGTGGAGGTGCCGGCCAGCGTAGCGCCGCGGCCGAGGGCCTCCTTGGCGTTGGCGGACAGGGATCCGAAGCTCATGCCGGCGATGGTGATCGGGATCTTCAACGCGATCGGTTTCTTGGCAAATCGCGTGCCGAGGGTGACGCCGGTCCCGCAGGCCTCCCGGTAGCCCTCCAGGGGATAGCGGGACATCGAGGCGCCGAGGAACAGCAGGTCGTCGAGATGCGGGAGCTTGCGCTTCGTGCCGCCGCCGCGGATGTCGTAGATGCCGGTGGCCGCGGCCCGGCGGATCTCCGCCAGGGTGTGGTCGTCGAAGGTCGCCGACTTGCGCGGCGGCATCGGCGGGTTCTGGTAGGTCATGCCCGGTCTCCCGCTTGAGCCGCTCCCGATCGGGAGCGGCTTTAAGTCCTTGATTCGACGCGCTCGCTTGCGCCGAACCGGTATCCACTCCGGCGGCGCGCTCTCAGTAGGCGTCGGCGTTGTCGATGTTGAAGCTGTAGAGTTTGCGGGCCGAGCCGTAGCGCCGGAACTCTTCCGGCCGGACGTCCGCGACCCCGGCGCGGTCCAGCAGGGCCGCGAGGTGCGCGCGGTGCTCGGGGCGCATCGGCTTCTCGACGCAGTCGGCCCCGAGGCTCTTCACGCTGCCGCGGACGAACAGCTTCGCCTCGTAGAGCGAGTCGCCCAGCGCCTCGCCGGCATCGCCCAGGACCACGAGGGATCCGGACTGGCCCATGAAGGCCGACATGTGCCCGATCGAGCCGTGCACGACGATGTCGATGCCCTTCATGGAGATGCCGCAGCGCGAGGCCGCGTTGCCCTTGATGACGAGGAGGCCGCCGCGCCCGGTGGCGCCGGCATATTGCGAGGCGTCGCCCTCGATCACGACGGTGCCGGACATCATGTTCTCGGCGACGCCGGGACCCGCCGAGCCCTGCACCGTGACGGTGCCGCCGTCGTTCATGCTGGCGCAGTAGTAGCCGACCGGGCCGCGCACCGTGACGGTGACGGGCCCGTCGATCCCGACCGCCACCGCGTGCTGGCCCCGCGGGTTCAGCACCTCGAATTCGGTGTCGTTGGCGCTCGGAGCGACGCCGTGGAGGGCTTGGTTCAGGGCGCGCAGGGGCGTCGCCGCCAGATCGAAGACGGGCATGGGCGAGATCCGTGGACGAGATCCGTGACGAGAAGGCTGCGGGGGCGGCTCAGGCGGCCCGCCGCTGATCCCAGAAGTAGACGGTCGCCGGCTCGGGCTCCCAGACGCGGGCGGATTCGATCCCCGGCAGCCCGACGAGCGCCCGGTATTCCGAGCCGAAGGCGACGTAGCGCTCGGTCTCCGCCATGATCGCGGGCTTGCAGGCGATCGGGTCGCGCAGCACCCCGAAGCCGGACTTGGTGCCGACCACGAAGGTGAAGAACCCGTCGAGATCCGTGAGCGCCCCCGCGAGCGCCGCGCCGAGGTCCCGGCCCCGCGCCATCGCGGTGGTGAGATAGGCCGCCGCGACCTCGGAATCGTTCTCCGTCTCGAAGGCCATACCGTCGCGGGCGAGGCTCCGGCGCAGGTTGTTGTGGTTCGACAGCGAGCCGTTATGGACGAGGCACTGGTCGGCGCCCGTCGAGAACGGGTGCGCGCCCATGGTGGTCACGGCCGATTCCGTCGCCATCCGGGTGTGGCCGATCCCGTGGGTGCCCGACATCCCGGCGATGCCGAAGCGCGCCACCACCTCCCGCGGCAGGCCGACCTCCTTGTAGATCTCCACGCTCTCGCCCGCGCCCATCACGCGCAGATCGGGCGCGAGGCCCTTCAGGGCGCCGCGCGTCGCGGCGAGGCGGTCGGACGCCACGGTGATGACCGCGTGCGAGCTCGTCACCGCCACCCGCGCCGAGCCGCCGGAGGCCTCCGCGAGGCGCTGCTCCAGGGCGGGGAAATCCGCCTCCGGGCGTGCCGACTGCACGGTGATCTTCGACAGGCCGGGGGCCGGCGGCCGGTAGATCGCGAGGCCGGCCGAGTCCGGCCCCCGATCCGTCATGGTGACGAGCATGTCGGCGAGCAGCGCGCCGAGCTGCGGCTCCAGGGCGGGGTCCTTCAGGAACAATCCGACGATGCCGCACATGGCACCACCTCCGTCGCGGGTTCGCCCGGAGCATAGGCGGCCTGCGCGGCGGAAATCAACCCTCAAGAAATAAGATTTCTTCCAGAGAACAACGCGGCCCGTCAGCCGGTGCGGCCCGACTGTGGATACGCGATCACCGAGAGGTAGCGGGCCGGCAGCACGAGCAGCTCCGCCGGCCCGTGCGGGGCATCGGCGTCGAAGAACAGGCTGTCGCCGGGCTGCATGTGGAAGTGCCGGTCCCCGTGCCGGTACAGCACTTCGCCCTCCAGCATGTAGAGGAACTCCAGGCCGGGGTGCTGGAAGGTCGGGAACACGTCCGAATCGGTCGTGAGCGTGATCAGATACGGCTCGACCGTCACGCCGCTGGTGTTCTCGTGGATGTGCCCGAGCAGGTTGTACTGGTGCCCGGCCCGCGTGCCGCGCCGCTCCAGCTCGATCCCCTCCCCGGCCTTGACGAAGACCGCGTTGCGGACCTCCTCGTAGCCGCGGAAGAAGCCGGTGATCGGCATGCCGAGCGCCTGGGCGAGCAGCTGCAGCGTCGTCAGGGACGGCGAGATGTTGCCGTTCTCGATCTTCGACAGCATGCCGGGCGACAGGCCGGTCGTCGCGGCGAGGTCCGCCGAGGTGATGCCGAGCCGCTTCCGGCGCTCGCGCACCGCGTGGCCGATCGCGCGCTCGAGGTTGTTCTCGCGCGGCTCGCGGACGGCGTGCGGATCCTGCAGCAGGACCGGCTCCCGCTCCCGCCGCGGGGCCTCCCCTGCCGTCCGGTTCGAAGCGCCTGACGGCATGGCGGATCTCCCTCCTCGGCGATCGTGGGCTCCGGCCAAGCGGGTCCTCCGCCGCCGTGCCGTGGCCCCGGACGCCTGTCAACGTCGCGATCCGCGACCCGTCGAAGAATCGCGGTTGAGGACGGATCGGCGCGCGGCGCCGACGGCCGGAGCGCGGGCGCTCGACCGCGCCGGGGGCGGCGTGGCATCGTCCCGGCCGGCGGTGCGCCGCGCTCCGTGCGTGATCTCACGCCGCCGGATCCGAACCCGTCGCAGGGTTGGCCGGCGGGGCGAGCCGGTCGCCCCGCCGGCGCGAATCGAGGGTGGGCATGGCCGGGACAGGACCGAGCAGGCGCGGGATCCTCGCGGGCGGCGGCGCCGCGGCGGCCGCCGCGCTGCTGCCGCGGGCGGCCCGGGCCGCGCCGCGGATCATCCTCAACGACGCGAGCGGCCTCAACCCGACCCCGGTGACGCGCCACGCCGTGCTCCCGACGGGGTCGACCGACGCCCTGATCGAGGCCGTGCGCGCCGAGATCCGGGATGCCGCCGCCGCCGGCCGGCCTGTCGCCGTCGGCGTCGCCCGGCATTCCATGGGCGCCCAGAGCCTCGCCCGCGACGGGACGGCCGTGACCCTGGAGGGCGGCCCGATCGAGCCCGACACAGCCGCCGGCCTCTACCGGGTCGGGGCCGGCGCGCGCTGGTCGCAGGTCATCCGGCAGCTCGACCGGATCGGCTACTCGCCGACGGTCATGCAGTCGAACAGCGATTTCGGGGTCGGCTCGACCTTCTGCGTCAACGCTCACGGCTGGCCCGCGCCGCACGGCCCGTTCGGCTCCACCGTCCGCGCCGTCCGCCTCGTCCTGGCCGACGGCAGCCTCGTGACCTGCTCCCGCGAGGAGAACGCCGAGCTGTTCGGGCTGGCGATGGGCGGCTACGGCCTGTTCGGCATCGTGGTCGACCTCGTGGTCGAGATGGTGCCGAACCGCCTCCTCACGCCGACCTTCGCGGTGATGCCGGCCGCGGATTTCGCGCCGGCCTTCGCGGCGGCGGTGGCGCGCGACGCGCGCCTGCGCATGGCCTACGGCCGGCTCTCAGTCGCGCAGGCCGGCTTCTTCGACGAGGCGATCCTCGTCACCTACGCGGAGGCCGAGCACCCGCCGCAGGTCCTGCCCGCGGCGGCCGCCCAGGGGGCGTTCTCGGCGGTCTCGCGGGAGATCTACCGCGCCCAGGTCGGCAGCGAGTTCGGCAAGCGCGCCCGCTGGATCGCCGAGACCCGGCTCAACCCGACGCTCGATCCCGGCCTCGCCACCCGCAACAGCCTGATGAACGAGCCGGTGGCCAACCTCGCCTCGCGCGACCGCAGCCGCACCGACATCCTGCACGAGTACTTCGTCCCGCCCGAGCGCTTCGACGCGTTCCTCGCCGCCTGCCGCGAGACCATCCCGCGCTCGGGCTGCGACTGCCTCAACGTCACCCTGCGCTACGTGGCGGCGGACCCGGACTCGGCGCTGGCCTACGCGCCGGGCCCGCGCATCGGCGCGGTGATGTCGTTCTCGCAGGGCCTCACCCCCGGCGACGAGGCCGCGATGATGCGCATGACCGAGGCCCTGATCGAGCGCGTCGTGGCGATCGGCGGGGCCTATTACCTGCCCTACCGCCTGCACGCCCGGCGCGACCAGATGGCCCGGGCCTATCCGAAGCTCGACGCCTTCGTGGCGGCCAAGCGCCGCTACGATCCGGGGCTGCTGTTCCGGAACGCCCTGTGGTCGACCTACATGGCCTGACCGCGCCCCGGCACGGATCCGCCTCGCGCGGGCCGCGCGTGCCGACTCAGGAGACGCCCATGAGACCCACGCCCCCGCAGGTGGCCGCCCTCGCCTTCGCGGCCATCCTGCTGTTCGCCGCCGCCACCGACTACGTCCCGGCCTTCCGGGACGCGGAGGGCCGCGTCTTCGGCCTGTTCCGGCTCGACGTCTACAAGGACGCGCTCCACCTCGCCTCCGGCCTGTGGGCGCTCGCCGCCGGCCTGTGGTCGCGCTCCGCCGCCGTGACCTTCCTGCGGGCCTTCGGGGCGATCTACCTCCTCGACGGCGTCGTCGGCGTGCTCACCGGGTCGAGCTTCCTCGACCTGTCGCTGTTCCTGAAGGGCTTCCAGGACAGCCCGCTCCTGTCCAACGGCCCGCACCTGAGCCTCGGCCTCGCCGGCGTCGTGCTCGGCTGGTGGCCGTGGCGCGCCCGGACCGCGGCCGGGGTCGCCGCGTGAGCCCCCGGCCCCCCCGCCGCCGGCGACGGGTCGTCCGCTGGGCGGTCGCCGGCCTCGCCGTTCTGGCCCTCGCCTGCGCCCTGCCCGTCGCGGCGATCGAGGGGGGCTGCACGGTCAGGCCCGATCCCGCCGGGCCGGGGCGTTCGGCGGGCGGCTCGCGCTTCGGGATCGCCCCCGAGGGCTACAAGCGCGCGGCCGGCGACAGCTACCTCACCTTCCCCGAATGGGACATCGTCCACGCCTACGCGGACCTCGCCGGGGTGACGCGTTCCGCCTCGGAATCGGCCTTCGACTACTGGGCGGCGACGACGGGCTTCTGGACGAGCCTGTGCGGGGCGACCCGGGCGGCCGGGCGCACCGGCGACGTCACCGCGGGCCAGAAAGTCACCAACTACGTGATCGGCCTGAGCTTCACGGCCGAGATGCTGATCCAGGGGGCCTACGAGCGCACCCTCGGGGCCCTGACCGCGCGGTGGCGGGGGCCCGAACCGACCGACGAGGATCGGTTCAACGCCCGGCTGCTCGGGGATTACGCCGCGTTCCTGCGCCAGACCCCCTGGTACCGCTACCCGTTCGACGCGGAGCTGTCCCGGCTCTGGCACGAGGTCCCGTTCACGCCGTCCCTGCGGGCTGTCGAGCGGCGCGGCGCGCTCACGCTGCAATACGGGGTGAAATGGGCCTACGCCCAGGGGATCGCGTGGCTCGCCGGGATGGACCCGGCCGGCCTGACGATCCGCAGCGTCGTGGCGGGGCTCGATGCCGGCGACGCGGCCGCCGACCCGCGCATCACCCTCCTCGGCCCCGTCCCGGCCGGCGACGGCGGCCCGGCCGCCCTGATGGAGACGCCGCGCTACCGGGCCTTCACGGAGATCGTCCGGGGCCTCGGCGCGCGGGGCCGGACCGTCCTGGAGATCGCCGGCAACCACCGGATCCTCACCACCGTCCTCCTGCCGCCGGGCCGGACGGTCACCCTCGCCGGGGCCGAGCCGCTGTTCGCGATGCCGATCCAGTCCGAGCCGGGCTGGCAGCGCGTCGGCTACGACACCGCGGTGGAGCAGCTCGTCGCGCAGATCCGCGCCGTGGAGGCCGCGGGGGGGCGGTTCGAGCATGCCTACGATTACTGATCGGCGCCCGCGGCGCGGCCTGCCGGTCGGCGCCGTCGCGGCGGCGCTCGCCGGGGGGCTCGGCGTGACCGCGCTGACCGCCCTCGCGGTCCAGCCGGAGACCGTGGTGGCGCTCGGGAACCCCGCCGCCCTGGCGGCCGCCGACGACGGGGCCCTGGTCTCGTCCGGCCGCGCGTACCTGGTGCTCCGGCCCGCCGCGCCGGGCGCGGTCCGGCGCCTCTACGCGGGCGGTGCCTGGCTGGTCCTGCCGGCGCCCGGGACCGGCTGCCTCGGCGTGCGCTGAGGACAGCGCCCGAGGGGCGGCCGGAGGGCCGGTGCTCAGTAGGGATCGGAGCGCTCGAGGATCTCCTGCCCCATCAGCACGCAGCTACCGGGCATCGGCGCGTAGATCAGCCGGATCCGATACGCGCCCTTGTAGATGCTGCCCTCCACCTCGATCACCTGGAAGCGTCGCGTCCCGACCAGGGACGCGACGGTGCCGACGGACCGGACGGACGCGGGATCGACCGTGGCCCGCGCGTCGCCGTCGCTGTGGAAGCGCAGCAGCTTGAGGGCCTGCCGCTCGGCGTCGGCCGCGCAGGGGGGAATGGGGGCCGCGACCGCGGCGGTCGCGGCCAGGCCCGTCACGGCGATCAGCGGCAGCGCCCGCAGGATCCGTCTCATCGGCACGCGACCCCGTATTCGTGGACCTCGGGCAATTCGCCGTCGCCCGTCGTGGTCACCGAGAGCGTGCCGGCGGCTCCGGGCCGGCGCAGGGCCCGGATCAGGCGCGGGGGCGTGCGGTCCCATCGTCACCGGCTGCTCGGGGCGCCCGCCGGCGCGGGCGGGCTCGATCCCGGGGCCGTCCGGGCCGCCGGAACCGGGTCGGGCGGCGGATAGGCGGGGTCGGTCAGGCAGGTCGAGAGCCAGGTCTCGGCATCGGCGTCCGGGGCCAGCTCGACGTCGAGGACGGGCCGAGGGCCCGCGGGTGCCGCTGCCGCGCCGGCGGCGGCCGGGGCGGCAGGCCGTGCCCAGCGGCCGTCGGCGTTGTCGGGACCCGGGCATTCCGCGTCGTCGCCCCCGCCGATCGTGCAGGTCGCGACCGTGCGCGCGGCGCCGTCGACGACCCGCGCGACCGTGCGCGTCTCGGAGGTGTGGCCGCTCGCCCAGTCGTCGGACAGCGTGCAGACCCGGTCGCCGTTCTGGTAGCGCCGGCTGCCGAAGCACCCGTAGACCCGGTCCTGCCCGACGGGCAGGAAGTCGCACGCCGCGTCGAACCCCGCGAAGGGGCCGCCGGTGAACCGCGCCGCGAAGGCCCGCTGCCGCAGCGCCGCCGCGATCCAGTGCGGTCGGGCCGGATCGCTCTTCGAGCGGCCGGACAGGTCCTCGGTTCGTGCCCGGATCGCCTCCAGCACGACGGCGCGCGCGTCGGCCGCGTCCGGGTCGCCGAGCCACGTGTCCCGGGCCGCCACCCAGCGCTTCTGGCTGGCGACCAGCATCGCGCGGATCTCGGCGTCGTCCGTGCTGTGCAGGAGGCCGGAATAGGCCGCACCCAGGGCGGCGTCCGCCTTCCGGAGCGCCGGGTCGGCGCAGATCATGCGCTCGAGCGGGCTGGCCGCCTTGCGGCAGTCGATCGCGCGGGCCGACGACGGCGCCAGGAGGGTTGCGGCGAGGGAGGCGGCGATGGCTGCCGCGAGGGTGGCCGCCGGGAGGCGCGTCACGGCCGGTCCCGCGCTGAGCATCGCCCCGAAGCTCGCACCGGACTGCGCATCGGAACCTCGCCTCTGGGCCGCGTGCCTGGAGCCGGTCGACATCGGGGGCCTACTGCGCCGCGGCATCGACGATGCGGCACAGGTTCTGGTCGACATCCTGACCGATCTGACCGGCCTGCACCATGAACAGGGCGTCGACCCGGCTGCCCGCCCCGGCCTTGCGCACGACGACCCGCAGCGTCTGCGGTCGCCCCGAACCGGATGTCTCCTGCTGGGCCGTCAGGGTCCCGAGCGCCTTCTCCACGTGCACGCCCACGAACCCCTCGGCCAGGACCGCCCGCGTCACCCGGTCGAACGCGGCCCTGGGGCTGACCGAGGGGAAGATCATCCATGTCTTGTAGGTGATGGCCTGGAGCATCGGCGTCCCCTCGCTCCGGTAATGGTCGCGGCACGTCTCCGCCGCGGCCGCGGGGAGCGGGAGCGTCGACAGGATGGTCGCGTAGATGAATGCGTTCCGCATCGATCCCATGGGGCGCCTCTCACTTCGCTCTGCTGGTGGTTCTGTCGATGACCTGCCGGACCTGTGCAGCGGGGGCCGGTCAGGCGTGGATTCGTCGGATGAGCGAGGCCGGGCCGCACCGGCCGGCCCCGCAGGGTCTCATAGCTGCGGCGCGGCCGCTGGCCGGGGGCGCGGCGCCGGCGCCATCGCGCGCGGCGGCGGAGGCTCGGTCCGAGGCGGCGCGCCGGGCGCGTCCGCCGCGGCCGCCTCGGACTTCGGAGGCTCCGCGACCGGTGCCGGCCGCGGGGCCGCGACCGAGCCGCGGACCGTGTCGCGCAGGAAGTCGCCGGTGCTGGTGCCGGCCTCCCGGGGGGCCGGAGCCGGCGTCGCCCGGGCCGCCGGCGCGGCCTGCCCGGCGCCGCCCGCGCGCGGGACGGGCGCCTGCGACACCGCCGGGGCCCGGCGGGGCTCGCCCGGCGGCACGGTGATCCGGAACGTGTACGGCACCGTGGACCCATCCCCGAAGGTGACGTCGATCGACAGGGTGTCGAGTCCGGAGAAGTCGGGCCGTGCCGTGTAGTAGAGCGACATCGAATCCTTCTTGGCGTCCTCGCAGCCGTCCGGCTGCCGGATCTGCGCCCCGGTCTCGTCGACCTTGCCGCTGAGGATCCGGAACTCGCGCCGCTGCTCGATGCGCCCGCCGCGCGGCGGCCTGACGAGCTCGATCGTGGCCGCGCGCGAGCGGCACCCCTGCGTGGCGAAGTAGTAGGTGAAGCCCTGGAGGAAGATCCGCTGGCCGGGGCGCGCGGTCTTGTTCTCCACCTCCGCCCGGGCCGGCAGGGCGAGGCAGAGCGAAATGCAGAGCGGCAGGCAGAGCGCCGATCCGGGGGCGAGGACGCCGGCGCGCCGACGCGGTCGGGTCGGTGCCGCGGATCGGGGGGCGTTCGGGAGGCGCTGATGCACGGGACTCGTCCTCGGCTTGGCGGTGGGGGCGCGGGCGGCCGGTCCGGCCGTCCGCGCCGGAGCTGCGTCAGAGCTGCGGCGCGGCGGGCGGGCGCGGCGGTGCCAGCTGCTGCTGCGGCGGCGGCGCGGGCGTGCCGGACACGGGCGCCGCGGCCTCGGCGGCCTTCGGGGGTGGCGCGGCCGGCGCCGGCCGGGTGGCCGGGACCGCGCCCCGGACCGCGTCGCGCAGGAAGTCGCCGGTGCTCGCCTCCCGGGGCGCCGGAGCCGGAGTCGCAGCCGGAGTCGCGGCCGGAGTCGCCCGCTCGGCGGGAGCGGCGCGCGCCGCCGGGGCCGGCCGCGCGAGGCCCGCGTCGCGGGGGGCGGGTGCCTGGGACACCGCCGGCGCCCGCCGGCCCTCGCCCTCGGGCACCGTGATCCTGTAGGTGTAGGTGGCCTCCTCGCCGGTGACGAACGTGACGATCACCGACACCGTGTCGTGGCCGGCGAAGTCGGGCCGGGCCGTGTAGTAGAGCGTCCGCGCGTCCCGCTCGACGTCCTGGCAGCCGTCCCGCGACGGGGTGCCGTCGATGTTCTGGCCGAGGACCAGGAACTCGCGCCGCTGCTCGATGCGGCCGCCGCGCGGGGGCGTGACCAGCTCGATCGCGGCCGCCGGAACGGACGGGCAGCCCGGTCGGGTCTCGTGGGTGGCGTAGCCGTCGAGGCGGACCCGCTCCCCGGGCCGCGCGGTCACGCTCGTGGATCCCGCGAGCGCCGGTCCCGCGAGGCAGAGCCCCAGGAGGCCGACGAGGATCCCGGTGCCGCCGGCCCCTCCCGTCGTAACGCGTCGTGCCATGGGATCCTCCTCGGGTTCGCGGGTCGGGCGGTTCCGGTCCGCGGCGAGAGCCTCACTTCGCGTCGCCGCGCGTCAGGACCGGCTTGCCGCCGTCGGTACGGAACCGGACCGCGTAGGTGCTGTTCGCCGACTGGGCGTTGCAGGTGATGACCACCGGGCCGCCCATCGGGTTGGGCATCTCACAGGTGCCCTTGACCTTGAAGGTGGACTGGTCGCGCTCGGCGTACATCAGCTCGTCGACGGGCTGGTGCAGGGTGCCGCCCTCGACGAAGCCCTTGGCCGAGGCCATGAACGCCATGGCCTTGCCGTCGGTGGTGCCGAAGATGAACCCGGCCTTCGGGCTGCCGACGACGGAGGTGTTCACCGCCTCTGGGGCGCAGGTCGCGGTGAGGTCCTCCCCGTCCATCATCAGGGACTCGCAGCGGCCCTTGAAGGACAGCTTCAGGAACGTGCCCGGCGGCGGATCGCGCCCCTCCGCGCCGTCGCGCGGCGGAGGCGGCGCCTGTGTCGGCGCCTGTGCCGGTGGCGGCGACGGCGGCGGCGACGGTGGAGTCTCGGGCGTGGCCGGAGCGCGGGCCTCGGCCCGCCGGTCCCAGCCGCCGCGGGGCTGGCCGGGCTGCCAGACGCAGAGACGGGCGCCGTCATTGTCCCAGCAGGGGCCGCTCGGCGACAGGGCGCCGAGGGCCTCGGCGGCGCGCAGGCCCCCGGACGACCCGTTCCAGAAGGCCGTGGCCTTCAGCGGGTTCTGCGGGTCGCGGACGAGCTGCGCCACGACGTCGAGCTTGCCCGCGGCGTAGGAGCGGATCTCGAAGCCGCGGGCGCCGGTCTGCCCGGTCTCCGACCGGAACTGGCAGGCCCCGTCGAGGCGGACATCGCCCGCGACCTCGAGGTAGCAGTCGGCGGCCCGCGGGGCGCCGGCCTCGGGCGCCGCCGCGGGGGCGCCGCCGAAGCCGGGGCGGCCCTCGCCGACCTTCCAGGCGCAGATCCGGCTCCGGGACCCGGTCCAGCAGGCGCCCTCCGCGGTGACGCTGTCGGCGGGGCCGTCCTCGGGCTTGCCGCCGGGCTCCCGGTTCCAGGTCGCCGTGCCCTGGCCGGGCGCCGTCACCGACACGACCACGCCGTCGCGCAGGTAGCCGTTGGTGTAGGTGGCGAGGCGGAACCCGCCCACGCCGTAGCTGCGCGCGTCGGTCAGGAACTCGCAGACCCCGTCGATGACGGTCCTGCCGTCGGCCGCGAAGAAGCAGTCGGCCTTGCGGACCTTGATCTGCGCCTGCGCGGCGGCGGGCAGGAGGAGGCCGGCCAGCAGGCCCGCCATCAGGCCCGCCAGCAGGGCGGCGGCGCGGTGGGCGGTGCGGCGCCCGGCCCCAGGGTCCGGGAACCGCGCGGGATCCTTGCGGCGGGGGCCCATGGCCGTCTCCTATGGATTGCCGAGGAGGCGGCGCGCCGCCTGGATGGTCCGGTCGTTGCGCTGGTCGACGACGCGGCCCTGGTAGAGATTCCGGTCGGCGAGGCGCTGCTGGAGGGCGGCCCAGAAGCCGGCGCCCCACTGGTCCTGCTCGAGATTCTGCAGGATCTCGGTGGACTTGAGCTCGAGGGCGCGGATCGTCAGGTCGGCCGCCTTCGCGGGGTCCCGCTGCAGGCCGGCGCCGCCGAGGTCGTACAGGAAGGCCGCCGAGGCCGCCGCGGGGGCGAAGGAGCGCTCGACCGCGAGGCGCTCGAGATACCGGGCCGCCAGGGGTCCGTCCGGCGCGGTGACCCGCTGCTCCTTGTTGGCCGGGGACAGGTGCATCGCGGCGTAGAGGTACTGCGCCACCGGGACGCCGCTCTCCGCCAGGCCCCGGAGCTTCGCCGCGTCGGCGGCATTGGAGACCGCGCTCTTGGACAGCGCGATGAGCTCCTCGACGCTCGGCGTCGCCGCGGGCGGTGCCGGAGGCGGCGGGCCGGCGGGCTTCGCGGCGCCGGGGTTGCCGGCTCCGGGGTTGCCGGCTCCGGTGTTGCCCGCCCCCGCACTGCCAGCTCCCGCGTTGCCCTGCGGGCCGGCACCCCGGCCGGCCAGGGCCTGCACGGCCGCGCGCGTCTGCGGCGTCGCCGTCCCGTCGGCCGGCCCGGTGTAGAAGCCGCGCTTGGCGAGGTCGCGCTGGATCGCCGCCACGAGGTCGGGGGGCTGCCGGCCGAGCTCGTCCGTGAAGGCGGTGACCGCCCGCGGCAGCTTGGCCGCCACCGTGTCCATGTAGAGGTCGGCGGCCTTCTGCGGATCCCGCGAGACGCCGCTCGCGGCATCGGTGTAGCAGCCGGCGATCCAGTAGAGCGTCGACCAGGAATCGAGGTAGTTGTTCCGGGCCGCGACCGGGTTCGCCTGGAAGGCCAGCCCGTAGCGGCAGCCCCGCTTGAGATCGTGCTGGCCGCGGGCGGGGTCGAGCAGGAGCTCGGTCATGCCGCGCTGGGCCCCGGGGAAGCCGAGGTCGGCGGGCTTCTGGTAGTAGGTCAGCGCCTTGGCGGCGTCGGGCTTGACCGGGTTCTTGGCGTAGACCGCGGCCCATTCGGGATTGTAGAGGGCGCCCATGAACGAGCGGGCGCTGACGTCGCCGGCCTCGGCGGCCGTCCGCAGCTTCTCGAAGGCGGCCCTGTCGCCGTCCTTGCCGGCCTTGTCGAGCAGGTCGAGATAGAGCTTCTCGTTCTCCTTGCTGTCGGCGGGCTTGCCCCACTCGCCCGCGGGCTTCAGCAGCGCGAGGGCGAGGCCGGCCAGGAGGGCGACCGCGGCCTGGGGTAGGACCAGCCAGGCGAGGCGGTAGCGCGCGTCCGCGTACCAGAGCGTCGCGTGCGCCCGGAGCCGGTCGGTCCCGATCGTGGCGCCGCTCATGACTTGGCTTTCATGTAGGCGCGCAGGGCCGTGATGACCGCGGAATTGCGCTTGTTCTCGACCGGGAGCGTGTAGAAGCCGCGGGCGGTCAGCGCGGCCTGGATCGCGCCCCAGAACCCGTCGCTCCAGTTGCCCGCCTCCGGGAACAGCAGCCAGAAGGTGATCTGGTCGTCCTTGAGGTCGACGCCCCGCAGGGCGAGGGCCGCCGCCTTCCCGGGATCCTTGGCGACGTTGCCGTAGCCGGAATCGTACAGCACCGCCGCCTCGCCGGCCGCCATGCCGTTGCCGGCGGCCGCGGCGCGCTCGTAGGCGGCGACGGCGACCTGCGCGTCCGGCGCGAAGACGTCGCCCTTGTTCATCACCGGGTTGAACAGGCGCGCGTAGGCGGTGAGCGCGTCCGCGTCCCCGGCCTCGGCGCGGCTCTTCAGGTCGGCCATCTTCCGCCGGTCGCCGGTCCGGGCGGCGGCCTGGAGGGCCAGCACCTCCGGATCCGGGCCCTTGGGCGTCACCCGCCGCGGCTCGGGCCGCGGGGTCGCGACCGTGTTGGTGATCCCCGCCTCCACCTGGAGGGCCGTGATGATCCCGGGATTGGGCCGCCCGTCCACCGGGCCGATGTACCGGCGCTGCTCGGCCAGGTGCCGCTGGATGCCCGACACCAGGGCGGGGTTCTGCTGCCCGAGATTGTTGATGAAGGCGTCCATCGTCGGCCGGTGGCGGCGCCACAGCACCGCGGTCACCAGCCCCCCGGCCCGCACCGGGTCCTGCGGCAGGCCGCTCTCGGGCTCGACGTAGCAGGTGGCGAGCTTGACGGTCAGCCGCTCCTCGCCGGTGATCGTGCGCTCGAGCGTCTCGGGGGCGTCGATCCAGGTCTGGGCCAGGCGGCAGCCGCGCCGGAGGTCGCGGTTGGGGTTGGCCGGGTCGAGCAGCACGTCCGCGAGGCGCGTGACCGCCAGGAGATCGCCGATCGCGGCGCCCGGTCCGTAGAGGGCGGCCGCCCGGACGAAATCGTTCGGCGCGGGCTTGTTCGGGAAGTAGGCGGCGGTCAGGGGGTCGTAGAGCGTCCCGAGCTTGGTCGCGGCGTCGATCTGGCCCTGGGTGGCCGCGGCGGTCAGCGCGTCGAACGCCTTGCGGTCGCCGTCCTTGCCGGCCCGGTCGCGCAGGGCGCTCAGCTCGGCGAGCCGCGCCTTCGAGGCGGTGGCCGGCTGACCCCAGACACCCTGCGCGGCCAGCGCCATGCACAGGCCCGCCACCGCGCAGGTCACGGCCTGTGGCAGGGCGAGCCAGGCCAGGCGGTAGCGGCGATCGTCGTACCAGAGGGCCGCGTGCGCGCGCAGCCAGTCCTCGCGGGCGATGCTCATGGCTGCGACGGCTCCCGGGCCGTCACGACAGGGCGGCGGGGCGCGGGGCCCCGCCGCCGAGCGCCCGCTCGACATCCACGAGCTCGAACTGGCCGTAATCGCCCAGGGGATCGCTGGCGAGGCGCATCGCCTGGGCCTCGCGCAGGCGCTCCAGGAGCGTGCGCATCTCGCGGGCATTCGCCCAGTCGTGCCGCTGCGCGCGCTGCTCGACCCACGGGATCAGCAGGGTCTCGAAGCGCGGCGGCAGCCGGAACGATTGCCGCGACGCCATCAGGCGCAGGATCTCGACGAGGTCGTACGGGTCGTAGGCCGGGAACGCGACGGTCTTGGTGAAACGGCCGGCGAGGCCGGGATTCGTGTCGATGAACCGGGCCATGTCGCCGGTGTAGCCGGCGACGATCACGATGATCCGGTCGCGGTTGTCCTCCATGAACTTCAGGAGGGTGTCGATCGCCTCCTTGCCGAAGTCGCTGCCGCCCCCGCCGCCCTCGGCCAGCGTGTAGGCCTCGTCGATGAACAGGATGCCGTCGAGGGCCTCGCGGCAGCGCTCCAGGGTCTTGGCCGCGGTCTGGCCGACGTAGCCCGCCACCAGCCCGGCCCGGTCGACCTCGACCACGTGCCCCTTCCGCAGGACGCCGAGCGTCCGGAAGATGTCGCCCATGATGCGCGCCACCTCGGTCTTGCCGACGCCGGGCGGCCCGGTGAACACCATGTGCTGGCTCACCGCGCCGACCTCGATGCCCTCGGCGCGGCGCCGGGCATCGACCAGCACCCGCGCCGCCACGGTCTTCACCTGCTCCTTGACCGGCGCGAGCCCGATCATCGCGTCGAGGCGGGCCATGACCTTCCGGGCCGCGTCCATGTCGACCGCGCCGCCGGCCTGGCGGCCGAGGGCCGCGGCGATGTCGGCGGGTTCGAGCCGGTTGATGTCGCCGCCGGGGCTGGCGGCGAGGCGCAGCGCCTGCGCCTGGCGGGCCTTCTCCAGGACCGTGCGCATCTCGCGGGCGTTGGCCCAGTCCTCGGCCTTCGACCGGGCCCCGACATAGGCGGCGAGGTCCTTCTCGAACCCCTCCGGCATGACGAAGCCCTGGCCCGCGGCCATGCGCTTCAGGATCTCGGCGAGCTCCGGCGGGCTGTAGGGCGGGAACTCGACGGTCTTGGTGAACCGGCTGGCGAGGCCGGGATTCGCGTCGATGAACCGGCGCATGTCGTTGGTGTAGCCGGCGACGATCACGATGATCCGGTCGCGATTGTCCTCCATGAACTTGAGGAGGGTGTCGATCGCCTCCTTGCCGAACTCGCCGCCGCTCCCGCCGCCGGGAGCCAGCGCGTAGGCCTCGTCGATGAACAGGATGCCGTCGAGGGCCTCCTTGCAGCGCTCCAGGGTCTTGATCGCGGTCTGGCCGGCGTAGCCCGCCACCAGCCCGGCCCGGTCGACCTCCACGAGGTGGCCCTTGCGCAGCACCTTGAGCGCCTTGAAGACGCTGCCGAGGACCCGCGCCACCTCGGTCTTGCCGACGCCGGGTGGCCCGGTGAACACCATGTGCTGGCTCATGGCCGCCACCGGCAGGTTCTGGGCGCGGCGCTGCTGCTCCACCTGCATCCGGGCGATGACGCCCTTCACCTCCAGCTTCACGGGGTCGAGGCCGACCATGCCGTCGAGGGTCGCGAGCGCGGTGGCCAGGAGGTCCTTCTTCTCCGCGGCCGCGCCGTCGTCGACGAAGCGGATCGGGCGGATCTTGCGGCTCGCCCGGGCCCGGTCCAGGGCGCGCCGCGTCGCCTCGATCCGCGCCGGGATGTAGCTCGCCGCGAGCAGGCCGCCGACGAGGCCGCCGAGGATCAGGCCGTTGCGCAGCAGCGCCGACGGCGTCGCGGCGAGCGACCCGAGCACGTCCGGCCGCAGGGCGACCAGCAGGCCGGTGGCACCCAGCACGATGACCGCGAAGAGCGCGACCGGATGCTTGTCGAGGCGTTCCATGGACGTGGCGAACCTTGGTGCTGGCCCTGGTGATGGCCTGGGTGCTGGGCGCGCGTGGCCCCTTGGGCCGCCCTCAGGCGTCCTCGCCGGTGGCGCGGAGCAGGTCGACGATCTCCAGGCGGCGCAGGTCGCCGCCCTGGAGGGCGACCCGGGCGGCCTGGGCCTCGCGGGCCTTCTCCAAGAGGGTCCGCATCTCGCGGGCGTTCGACCAGTCGTCGGCACGAGACCGCTGCGCGAGCCAGGGGGTCAGCGCCGCCTCGAACCCCTCGGGGAGCGTGAATTGCTGCCGGGCCGCCATGCGCCTCAGGATCTCGCAGAGATCCTTCGGGCTGTAGGGCGGGAACTCGACGGTCTTGGTGAACCGGCCGGCGAGACCGGGATTGGTGTCGATGAACCGGCGCATGTCGTTGGTGTAGCCGGCGACGATCACGATGATCCGGTCGCGGTTGTCCTCCATGAACTTGAGGAGGGTGTCGATCGCCTCCTTGCCGAAGTCGCCGCCGCCCCCGCCGCCGGCGGCCAGGGTGTAGGCCTCGTCGATGAACAGGATGCCGTCGAGGGCCTCGTGGCACTTCTCGAGGGTCCTGGCCGCGGTCTGGCCGACATAGCCCGCCACCAGGGCCGCGCGGTCGACCTCCACGAGATGCCCGCGGCGCAGCACCTCGAGGGACCGGTAGATCTCGCCGATCGCCCGCGCCACCTCGGTCTTGCCGACGCCGGGCGGCCCGGTGAACACCATGTGCTGGCTGATCGCCGCCACCGGCAGGCCCTCGGCGCGCCGCCGCTGCTCCAGCTCCAGCCGCGCGATCAGGGCGTTGACCTCGCGCTTGACCGGCGCGAGCCCGACCATGGCCTCGAGATTCGCGATCACGGCCTCGGGGGACCGGGCCTCCACGACCCGGCGCGGCGCCACGATCAGGCGCGGCAGGGCCAGCAGGCCGCCGGCCGGCTGCCCGAGGCCGGCCTCCGCCTTCCGCGCGGCCGTCGCGGTCGCGGCGAGGCCCAGAGCCGCCAGCAGGGCGACGGCGATCCCGATCGCCGCCTTCCAGCGCAGCTCCGGCCCGGCGGCGTTCCACCAGGCGATCGGGCCGTAATCGGTGCTCAGCAGGAGCGGGGTGAGGACCGCGACCACCAGCCCGGAGACGACGAAGGGGAGGATGGCGGATTTCGACATCCGTCAGCCTCCGCAGGGCTTGCTGGTATTCCAGATCACGGGGATCCGCTGGACGCCGCCGGTCGTGTCGATCTTCAGGCCCGGCGTCAGCTCGACGAAGACGTCCTTGGCGGCGCCCTCGATGGTGATCTCGCCCTTGCCGGTCTCGTAGGGCGCCGGGAACGGGACCGCGATGTTGATCGGGCCGTCGGCGACGTTGAAGGCGGGGGACAGGTAGTTCCCGGCCCGGATGCGCACCACGCCGCCGGCATCGGCCGCCATCTTCGACAGGCGCATCTGGCCCAGCGGGGCCCGGCAGGCCTTGGCCTCCGCGACGATCTTGTCCTTCTCGTCGGAGGGCAGGGTCTCGGCGGCCTTGTCGATCTCGCCCGCCTTGACCAGCGTCAGGGCCGGGCGCGCGGCCGTCCCGGCGGTCTCGCCGCCGCCCGAGAGCAGCACGCCCGCGACGGCGCCCGCCGCCACCAGGCCGCCCACGATCGCGATGAGGCTCGGCGAGAGGCCCGGCTTGGCGGCGGGCGGGGCGCTCGGGGCCGCGCGGGGCTCGGAAAGCCTATCCTGAGCCTGCCGCTCAGCATTCTGGTGTTCGACTTCCGACATCCAGCGGGCCCCCGAACATGGAACGACGTAATTCGTGCGTCGCGTCGGCGCGCACGACATGACCTGCAGCCTCGCTCTTTTTGGAAAGATTCGAAGAAATTAGCGGGCCGATGCCTGTCACCATGACCGGCCGACTTCTAGGCAGGCGGAAAAAACCGGTCTACTAGTGTATATGACCTATCGTCGCAGCCTTGACACGCCGGGGATTTTCCTCGGCATGGCTCCGCGCCGCGACGTCATGGGGATAGATTCCGATGCTGCGACCGGGAGTGGCATGAACGGCTCCGCGCGAGAGACCCTGATCGTTGCCGACGACCACCCGCTGTTCCGCGAGGGCATGCGGCGCATCGCGGAGCGGCTCTACCCGCAGGCCCTGGTCCGGGAGGCCGCCACCATGGAGCAGGTCCTGGCGATGGCCCGCGCCGGGGCGCCCCCGCGGGCGTTCCTCCTCGACCTCCTGTTCCCCGGCCTCGATCCCCGCCACTCCATCGGCGCGCTGCGCGTCGAGTTCGAGCGGGCCTCGATCATCGTCGTGTCGATGATCGAGGACGAGGGCCTGATCCGGACCGTCATGGCCGAGGGTGCCGACGGCTTCATCGGCAAGGCGCTGCCCGCCGCGGAGATCGCCCAGGCGATCGCGGCGATCCGCGACGGCGAGTTCGTGATCCGGCGCAGCCCGGTCTCGGGTCTCGCCGCGCCGCGCGGCCCGCTCCCGCCCCTGACGCAGCGCCAGCGCGACGTGCTGCGCCTCGTCGCCCTGGGACGCACCAACAAGGAGATCGCCCGGGAACTGGAGATCTCCCCCTTCACCGTCCGCATCCACGTCTCGGCGCTGCTGCGCGCCCTCGACGTGACCTCCCGGTCCGCCGCGGCCGCGAAGGCCGCCACGGCCGGCGTCGGGGATTGAGGAGGCGGACCGTGCGGCGGGGCCGATCGTACACCTGTCCGAATGGCCCGGTGCCGGGCTCCGTGGCAGAGCCCGGCGCATGAGACGGGCGGGACGGGGAGACGGGCGCGCGGCCCGCGGGCGTTTTCTGACGGGCCCGGCCCTGGCGGTGCTGCCGGTGCTGCCGGTGCTGGCGGCCGGACTGGCTGCCGGGCTCGCTGCCGCGCCCGCCGCGGCCGATCCCGACCTCGCCATGCTGCCGCGCGCCACGGTGCTGGCGGCGATCTGCGGGCGGCCCGCCGACAAGGAGGCCGAGACCTGCCGGATGAAGGACGGCCGCACGGCGGAATTCTGGACCGCCGCGATGTTCTCCACCGAGACCGGGAGCCGGTTCACCGGCTTCGTCACGATGCCGGCCCCGGGCGCGGACGCCGCGGCGCCCGACCGGCTGAGCGTCGCGGCCGCCACCTACGTCCTCAAGGATATGCGCTGGCGCCTCGAAGACGTGCAGGTCCTGTCCGGCCGGATCGGGACCGGGAACCGCAACGGCGCCGCCCCGGAGGTGGACGAGCGGCTCGGCGCCGTGTTCAGGCCGCTGAGCCGGGGCCGCCTCCTGATGGGCCTGCGCCTCACGGTCTACGGGACGGCCGGATCGCAGGGCTTCTCGTTCCTCCTCCTCCAGTTCCGCGACGCGCCGGCCCACTGGACGCTCGCGGGCGAGGTCGCGGCGGGCGCCGACGAGACGGCCGGCTGCGCGGAGGATCCCTGCCGGCTGGGATCGAGCGCGGGACGGCTGGAGATCCTGCCGGAGGATCCGCGCGACCCCGCCGCGTGGCCCCCGGTCCGGGTCGCCCTGAGCGGCACCGTGCTGGGCGCGGACGGGGTGCTGCGTCCGGCCACGGACCGGGATGCCCGGGTCTATCGATTCGATCCGGGCGCCGGCACCTACCGCTGACGGCGCCCGCGACCGTGCGTGCGGCCGGTCGACGAGATCAGACCTGCAGTGAAGTAAAAAATAATCTGCCGCATATTTTCCGCAGGAACGTCTCGCTGCAGCACGGGGACCATTGTAGCGGAGACTGAATAAGCGGTTCTAGCACCGAAGACTCGTCCGCGCCGCCACATCGCGGGCTCCCGTCGCGTCTGGTGGCGTCGATCACCTTCAGGTAGACTTGTCAGATCTGTCCGCGGTCGGCGACGGCGGCGCGCCGTTGCCCGGATCCCGGGCGGCGACGCGGCAGGGCGACTGCACGATGAAGCGACAGCGGGAGACCGGGGCCGGCACGGCGCGATTCAGGGCGGACGCCGCGGGATCGGCCCCGGCGGAGCGGGTGCCCAGCCTCGGTCTCGGCGTCGCAGCCGGCCGGGCCTGAGCCGACGATGTTCGGGTCGCGGCGCCGGCGGGACGAGGCGTACGACAACGAGAAGGCGCAGGCGCTGATCCGGGCCGTCGTCATCGGCCTCGCCTGCCTGTATCTCCTGCCCCAGATCTACGGCGGGATCGCCCCGCCGGAGGCCCGGTTCGTCGCCTATCTGGTGACGTGCCACTGGGTCTTCGCCGTGGCGCTGTACGGCTGGATTAGCCGCAACCCCGGCAGCAACACGCCGCGCCGCGTCGTCACCTTCCTCCTCGACCTCAGCGGGATGACCTACACGATGGCGGTGGGCGGCGCGCCGTTCCTGCCGCTCTACGCGATCGTCATCCGGCTGATCGTCGGCAACGGCCTGCGCTACGGCGTCACCGCCCTGAAGGCGTCCACGGCGGCGGCCCTGGTCTCGATCGCGGTCACCACGTACTTCAACGCGTACTGGCGCGCGAACCCGTTCCTCGTCCTGACGCTGACGGCCATCACCGTCCTCGTGCCGACCTACATCTACAGCCTGCTGGAGCGCCTGCGCGGCGCCTACGAGCGCGAGCAGGAGGCGAGCCTGTCCAAGTCGCGCTTCCTGGCGCAGGCGAGCCACGATCTGCGCCAGCCGATCCACGCCATCAGCCTGTTCACCGCCTGCCTGCGCGGCGCCCGGCTGGGGCCGGAGGAGCTGCAGATGGTCGAGAACATCGACCGGTCGCTGCAGAGCGTCTCGCGCCTGTTCAAGTCGCTCCTGGACATCTCGACCCTCGACAGCGGACGGGTGGAGCCCCGGCCCGAGCCCGTCGCGATCAACGACATCCTCGAGGATGTCCGGCGCCAGAACTCCGAGGCCGCCCAGATCGCCGGGACGGCCCTGCGCAGCCGCGCCTGCGCGGTCGTGGTGCGCACCGACCGGGCCCTGCTCACGACCATGGTCCAGAACATCGTCAACAACGCGATCAAGTACGCGCCCGGCCGGCCGATCCTGATCGCCTGCCGCCGGCGGGGCGACCGGCTCGCCATCCAGGTCTACGATCGCGGCCCCGGGATCCCGGTCGCGCATCAGGAGCGGGTCTTCGACGAGTTCTACCAAGTCCGCCGCCGCGGCGACCGGGACGTCGAGGGGGTGGGCCTCGGCCTGCCGATCGTCCGGCGGCTCGGCGCGCTCCTGGACCTGACGGTGACGCTGCGCTCGGCGCCGGGGCGCGGGACCTGCGTGACGATCGGTGACCTGCCCCTCGCCCGGGCCCCGCAGCCCGCGGCCCTCCCCGCCCGGCTCGACCCGCCGGCGACGATCGGCGGCCTGCGCGTGCTGCTGGTGGAGGACGACGCTGCCGTGCTGCGGGCGACCGCCAGCCTGCTGGAGAAATGGGGCTGCCGCGTCCGGCCCGAGACCGGGATCCCCGACGCCGTGCCGGAGATCGACCTCCTCATCACCGATTTCGAGCTCGGGAACGGCGTCACGGGGACGGACTGCATCGCGGCGGTCCGGAGGCTCGCCGGCCGCCCGCTGCCGGCGGTGGTGATGAGCGGCCACGACGAGGCGCGCGTGCGCGAAGATCTGGGGGCGCCGGACATCCCGATCCTCTCGAAACCGGTCCGGCCGGCCGAGCTGCGCTCCGTGCTCACCGCCGCGAGCCTCCGGCTGCGCCCCCGGCCGGCGCCGGCCGCGTGAGGCGCGGTCGGCGCCCTACCGGGCCGGTTCGCCCGGGGCCCTGCCCGGCTCCCTGCCCGGCTCCTCGCTGGGACGCGCGGTCCCCGTCCGGCCGCCCTGCTGGTCGAGCATCGCCCGGAGCAGCGCGTCCCGCGCGAGGCCGTGCTCGGTCGCGATGCGGTCCACGATCCGGAGCCCCTGCGCGGCGGGGGAGCGGTCCGTCACCGGCAATTGCGCGAAGGCTTGGCTGAGTCGCGTTCCCGCGACGTATCCGATGACGATCCCGACGAGGACGCCGCAGGCGCCGGCCAGGATCAGGACGCCGAACTTCATCACTCACCCGCCGGCTGCCGCGAGACTGCCGGCCTTCTGACCATCCCGCGCGGGTGATCTCAAGAGGCGGGCGGCCGGCTCGGCGGCCCCGGTCGCCGCGTCAGCCCTGCTCCGCGCGGTCCGCGCCGTCGCGGGCCTCGGCCTCCCGCCGGGCCGCGCGGGCCTGGGCGATCAGGTCGACGGCCGTCAGCGGGGCATTCGCCCCCACGCCGCCGGCCAGCAGCAGGCCCGGCGGCACCGTCCGGACCTGGGCACGGCCGCCGCGGACGCCGCGGCGGCCGGCCCTTCGATCGGTCGCGTTCGTCATGACAGCGCGCCGCCCGTCAGCGCGGGCCGGCCTGCGGCCGCGGCCGCGGAACGGCGATGGTGACCAGCTCGCCGGTGATCGGATCCAGGATCGTCATGGGCCCCCCGTGGTTGTGCCCCATGGCGGACCTGAATTGTGTTTTAACATTGGCCAACCGGGGCCGTGTGCACAGATTTGGCGGTCGATGTCGGCCCAGGCCGCGCTCCGATTGTTGATTATCCGTCCCAATATCCAGATCGAAGTGCGGTATTCCCGGGCCCGGCGCCGGCGGGACGTGCGGCGGGACGTGCGGCGGGACGTGCGGCGGGCGCGCTAGACGGACATCCAGCGGAGCACGTCGGCCTCGACCATCCCGGCCCGGGGGCCGGCCAGCACCACCTGCCCGCGATCCATCACCGCGTAGGAGTCGCAGAGGTCCCGGGCCCACTCGAAATACTGCTCGACCAGCACGATCCCCATCTCGCCCTTGCCGCGCAGGTAGGTGATCGCCCGGCCGATATCCTTGATGATCGAGGGCTGGATCCCCTCGGTGGGCTCGTCGAGCACGAGGAGCTTCGGCCGCGTCACCAGCGCCCGGCCGATGGCGAGCTGCTGCTGCTGGCCGCCCGAGAGGTCGCCGCCGCGCCGGTGCAGCATGTCCTTGAGCACCGGGAACAGGTCGTAGATCTCCCCCGGGATATGGCGGTCGCGGCGCCTGAGCGGCGCGAAGCCGGTCTCAAGGTTCTCCTTGACGGTGAGCAGCGGGAAGATCTCGCGGCCCTGGGGCACGAAGGCGATCCCGGCGCGCGCCCGGTCGTAGGGCGCGAGGCCCTGGATCGGGCGGCCGTCGAGACGGATCGCGCCGGAGCGCACCGGCTGCTGGCCGACGATCGCCCGCAGCAGCGAGGTCTTGCCGACGCCGTTGCGGCCGAGGACCGTGGTGACCCGCCCGGCCTCGGCGGTCAGCGAGACGCCGCGGAGCGCCTGCGCGGCGCCGTAATAGAGGTCGATACCGTCGACGGAGAGCATGGTCATCGTCCCAGATACACCTCGACGACCCGCGGGTCGGCCGAGACGGCGTCGATCGAGCCCTCGGCCAGCACCGCGCCCTCGTGCAGGCAGGTGACCCGGCAGCCGAGGTCCCGGACGAAGTGCATGTCGTGCTCGACCACCAGCACGGCGTGCTCGCCGGCGATGCGGCGCAGCAGGCGGGCGGTCTCGGCGGTCTCGGCGTCGGTCATGCCGGCCACCGGCTCGTCGACCAGCAGGAGCTTGGGGTCCTGCGCGAGCAGCATGCCGATCTCCAGCCACTGCTTCTGGCCGTGGCTGAGATCGGCCGCCGGGCGGCCCCGGTGGGCCAGCAGGCCGACGGTCTCCAGCAGCGAATCGATCCGCGCGGCCTCCACCCGGTTGCGCCAGCCGAACAGGGACGCGAAGGCGGCGCGGGGCCCCTTGAGGGCGAGCAGGATGTTGTCGGCGACCGTGTGGCTCTCGAACACGGTGGGCTTCTGGAACTTGCGGCCGATGCCGAGGTCGGCGATCGCCGGCTCGTCGCTCCTGAGCAGGTCGTGGGTGCCGTCGAACAGCGCGATGCCGCTGTCCGGCCGCGTCTTGCCGGTGATGCAGTCCATCATGGTGGTCTTGCCGGCGCCGTTCGGGCCGATGATCGCCCGCAACTCGCCGCGGGCCAGCGTCAGCGACAGGCCGCGCAGGGCCTTGTAGCCGTCGAAGGTCACCCGCAGGTCGTCGAGGTAGAGGAGCGCGTCCGTCTCGCGCTTCCGGTTGGCGGGGCCGCGGGCAGCGGCATCCGGCGGTTCGAGGAGGTCGGTGCTCACGAGCCCTGCCCTTCTTCGGCGAGTTTCGGGGCGATGGCGGGCTCCGGCGGCAGCTTGGCGGCGGCGCGCCGGCCGCCGAACCGCTCGATCGCGGTGCCGACGAGGCCGCGCGGCAGGAACAGCGTCACGAACACGAACAGGCCGCCGAGCGCGAACAACCACGCGTCCGGCATCGCGCCGGTGAGCACGGTCTTGGCGTAGTTGACCAGCACGGCGCCGAGCGCCGCGCCGACCAGCGTGCCGCGACCGCCCACCGCCACCCAGATGACCGTCTCGATGGAGTTGGTGGGCGCGAACTCCCCCGGATTGATGATGCCGACCTGCGGCACGTAGAGGGCGCCGGCGACGCCCGCCATCATGGCCGAGACCGTGAAGGCTAGCGTCTTGAAGTGCTCCGGCCGGTAGCCGAGGAAGCGCGTGCGGCTCTCGGCGTCGCGCACGGCGATCAGGATCTTGCCGTAGGCCGAGACCGTCATGACCCGGGCGATCAGGTAGCCCAAAGCCAGCGCGACTCCGGTGGCCACGAAGATGCCGACGCGGAAATTCTGTGCCTGAACCGAGAGTCCCAGAAAATCCTTGAAGTCGGTCAGCCCGTTGTTGCCGCCCAGCCCCATGTCGTTGCGGAAGAAGGCGAGCATCAGCGCGTAGGTCAGCGCCTGGGTGATGATCGACAGGTAGACGCCCGTGACCCGCGACCGGAAGGCGAGCCAGCCGAACACGAAGGCCAGCAGGCCCGGCACCAGCAGCACCATCAGGGCCGCGAAGGCGAAGTGGTCGAAGCCGTACCAGTACCAGGGCAGCGCCTTGTAGTTCAGGAACACCATGAAGTCGGGCAGGACCGGGTTGCCGTAGACGCCCCGGGCGCCGATCTGGCGCATCAGGTACATGCCCATCGCGTAGCCGCCGAGGGCGAAGAACGCCCCGTGGCCGAGCGAGAGGATGCCGCAATAGCCCCAGACAAGGTCGAGGCTGACCGCGAGCAGCGCGTAGGCGAGGTATTTTCCGAAGAGCGAGACGAGGTAGGTCGGCAGGTGCAGGCCGGAGCCCTCCGGCACCGCGAGATTCAGCACCGGCACGGCGAGGCAGAAGGCGGCCAGGACGGCGAGGAAGATCCAGCCCTTCAGGTCGATGAGGGGGGTGCGAGGCGGCATGGGGCTCACGATTCCACCGCCCGGCCCTTGAGCGCGAACAGGCCGCGCGGGCGCTTCTGGATGAACAGGATGATGAAGATCAGGAGGCCGATCTTGGCGAGCACCGCGCCGATATACGGCTCGGCGAGCTTGTTCACGACGCCGAGCGTCAGCGCCGCCACCAGCGTCCCCCAGAGGTTGCCGACGCCGCCGAACACCACCACGAGGAACGAGTCGATGATGTAGCCCTGGCCGAGATTGGGCGACACGTTGTCGATCTGCGAGAGGGCGACGCCCGCGATCCCCGCGATGCCGGAGCCGAGCCCGAAGGTCAGGGCGTCGACGTAGGGGGTGCGGATGCCCATCGCGGCGGCCATGCGGCGGTTCTGGGTGACCGCCCGGGTCTTCAGGCCGAAGGACGTCTTCCGCAGCACGAACAGGAGGCCCAGGAACACGGCGAACGCGAACACGATGATCCACATCCGGCCCCAGGTGATCGACAGGCCGTAGAAGTCGAAGGCGCCGCTCATGAAGGCGGGGGCGCCAACCTCGCGGTTGGTCGGGCCGAAGATCGAGCGCACGCCCTGCTGCAGCGCGAGGCTGACCCCGAAGGTGGCGAGCAGCGTCTCCAGCGGGCGCCCGTACAGGAAGCGGATGATGAACCGCTCGATCAGCACCCCGACGAGGCCGGCGACCAGGAACGCGCAGGGGATGCTGATCGCCAGCGACCAGCCGAACAGGACGGGCGCCTTGGTGCGGATCAGCTCCTGCACGAGGTAGGTCGTGTAGGCGCCGAGCATCACCATCTCGCCGTGGGCCATGTTGATCACGCCCATCACCCCGAAGGTGATGGCGAGCCCGATGGCGGCGAGCAGCAGGACCGAGCCGAGCGAGATGCCGTACCAGACGTTCTGGAGGGCGCCGATTATCGCGAGCCGCGTCTCGATCGCCGCGATGCCGCGGGCGGCGGCGGCGCGCACGGCCTCGCTCGGATCCGCCGCGAGACCGCGCAGGATGCCCATCGCGTCGCCATCGCCCCGGGCCTGGATGGCTGGAATCGCGGCAATCCGGTCGGGTTCCGCGGTGCCGGGCCTCGCGAGCAGCACGGCGGCGCGGGCCTCGGTGAGCGCCTGCCGGACGCCCGGACTGGTCTCGCGGGCGAGCGCCGCGTCGAGGGCCGGCAGCGCGGCCGCGTCCCGCGCCTTGAACACCGCGTCGGCGGCGGCCCGGCGCCGGGCCGGGTCGGGGCTCGCGAGGTCGAGCTGCCCGCGGGCGGCCTCGATCGCCCGGCGGACGCGGTTGTTGGCCCGCACCGGCTTGAGGTCGGGGCTGTCGGCGGCCGGGGCGCCTGTCCTCGCGTCCACGACGGCGCCGCCCTGCCGGATGAGCAGCGACTTGTCCGGGCCCAGCAGCAGGCGGCCGTCCGACAGGGCCGAGAGGATCGCGTCGGCGCGCGGGTCGCCAGAGGCGGCGAGGCCGGAGACGCCGGCCTCGATCTCGGCGTAGCCGTCGCCGGCGAGCTGGCCGTAGGGATCGGGCGCCTGGGCGAGCGCCGGGGCGCAGAGCAGCAGGACGAGGAGGGTCAGGAGACGGAGCATGGCACTTCTGGCGCAGCGGAACTCTCCTCCCCCTTGCGGGGAGGAGCCGGAGGTGGGGGTGGTTCAGGATCGAGCGTGGCGGTGCCTCCTGCACTACCCTCACCCCTACCCCTCCCCGCAAGCTTGAGCGCATCCCGGGCAGGCCCGGGATCGTCTGGGGAGGGGATAAGGCGGCTTACGCGCCGCCGCAGGACTTGGTCTTGGTGTTGTAGTTGCCGCACTTGAGCTTGACCCAGTCGGCCTCGAGGTCCTTCGAGCCCTCGAGCTGCTTCGACCACGCCTCGCCGGGGATCAGGCCCTCGGTCTTCCACACCACGTCGAACTGGCCGTTCGATTCGATCTCGCCGATGAAGACCGGCTTGGTGATGTGGTGGTTCGGCAGCATCTTCGCGGTGCCGCCGGTGAGGTTCTTCTGCTCGATGCCCGGCAGCGCGTCGATCACCTTGTCGGGGTCGGTGGTGCCGGCCTTCTCGACCGCCTTCACCCACATGTTGAAGCCGATATAGTGGGCCTCCATCGGGTCGTTGGTGACGGCCTTGGGGTTCTTCTTGAACGCCTGCCACTTCTTGATGAAGGCCTCGTTCTCCGGCGTCTTGATCGACTCGAAGTAGTTCCAGGCCGCGAGGTGGCCGACCAGCGGCTTGGCGTCGATGCCGGCGAGCTCCACCGCGCCCACCGAGAAGGCGACGACCGGGATGTCGGTGGCCTTGATACCCTGGTTGCCGAGCTCCTTGTAGAACGGCACGTTGGCGTCGCCGTTGATGGTCGAGACCACGGCGGTCTTCTTGCCGGCCGAGCCGAATGCCTTGATCTTCGACACCTCCGTCTGCCAGTCCGAGAAGCCGAACGGCGTGTAGTTGATCATGATGTCCTCGTCCTTGACCCCCTTGGACTTGAGGTAGGCTTCGAGGATCTTGTTGGTGGTGCGCGGGTAGACGTAGTCGGTCCCCTCGAGCACCCAGCGCTTGGCGCCGCCGCCATCCTCCGACATCAGGTAGTCGACCGCCGGGATCGCCTGCTGGTTCGGGGCGGCGCCGGTGTAGAACACGTTCCGCTCGCTCTCCTCGCCCTCGTACTGGACGGGGTAGAACAGGATGTTGTCGAGCTCCTTGAAGACCGGCAGCACGGACTTGCGCGACACGCTGGTCCAGCAGCCGAACACGGCCGCGACCTTGTCCTTGCTGATCAGCTCGCGGGCCTTCTCGGCGAAGAGCGGCCAGTTCGAGGCCGGATCGACCACCACCGGCTCCAGCTTCTTGCCCAGCACGCCGCCCTTGGCGTTCTGCTCGGCGATGAGCATCAGCATCGCGTCCTTGAGGGTGGTCTCCGAGATCGCCATCGTGCCCGACAGCGAGTGCAGGATCCCGACCTTGATGGTCTCCTGCGCCCGGGCGGCGCCCGCCCCCAGCGTGCCCATCGCCAGCCCGGCGGCCAGCGCGGCGGCCGAGGCCCAAGTTCCAAATGCCTTCATGGCGGTCCCCTGCGTCGTCTTCCTCGCGACGGGGCGGGCTTCGCAAATCGTGTGCCAATTATTTAGGCATGGCGCGCCGGGAGGCTGCTCGGGGCGCGCCGGCGCCCAGAAGGACGGCGTTTCGCCCGCCGGAGCGGCAAAGCCGTGCCGCGTCCTGCGGCGTCGGGGGGCGCGTCGGGGGGCGGGCGGACCAAGCGATGGGCACCGGCGACCGCAATCTCGCCAGCACGTTGAACGGATGCGGATCGATGCCACTTACCTCAGCCCGCGGGGCGGGCGGCGCCCGTCCGCCGGGGCGGGAGGGGGTCCTGGGCTGAAGGCTGTCATGGCAGAGCGCTACTATTTCCGCCTGAGGAGCGACGGCGAGACGATCGAGGACGAGACCGGCGTCCTCGCCGCGTCGGTCGCGCACGCGGAGGCGGAGGCGCTGGTGCTGATCGAGGAGTTCCGGAAGGCCGGCGAGCTGCCGGACGCCGCGGCGGGCTGGCGGATGGAGATCCACGATGCGAACGGCACCGTCCTGCGCACGCTGCCGCTCTCCTGATACGCCGACCCGGCCCCATGCCCCGACGGGCACGACGCGGCGCGACCCCAGCGCGACCCCAGCGCGACTTGTCGCGACCTTCGCGGCCGATGCCGGGAGGCGGCCCCGGTCCGATCGCGCCGAGAGCCGCATCCGGGCGTGGCGATCATTTGATGCGTTCGCGGAGTAAGGATAAGCCGTCGCGCGTTTACGCAGAGGCGGCCCCGCGCGCGGGGCAGGATGTCCGGGAGATCCCTTGAACCCCTTCCTTCGGAAGCTGGCCCTGCGCGCGAACCTGGACGAGGGCGACGTGGCCGCCCTGGCAGCGGCCACCAGCGATGTCGCGCAGGTCGAGGCGGGCCGCGACCTGGTCTCGGAAGGCGTGCGGCCCGACGCCGCCTACGTGATCCTCGACGGGTTCGCCTGCCGCTACAAGCTGGTGCCCGACGGGGGGCGCTCGATCCTCGCCTACCTCGTGCCCGGCGACGGCTGCGACCTGCACGCGTCCCTGCTCAACCGGGCGATCCACTCCGTGGCGACGCTGACGCCCTGCACCGTCGCCTCGGTCCCCTACCGGACGATCAAGGAACTCGCCGCCCTCCGGCCCAACATCTACCGCGCCCTCTGGTGGTCGATCCTGGTCGACGAGGCCGTCCTGCAGGAATGGCTCGTCGGGGTGGGGCGCCGGTCCGCCGACAGGCAGGTCGCCCACATCATCTGCGAGCTCTTCGCGCGCCTGAACGCCGTCGGCCTCGGCCTGGAGCCCGATTACCGCCTGCCGCTGGCGCAGTCCGAACTGGCCGACACGGCGGGGCTCTCGAACGTCCACCTCTCGCGCGTCCTCTCCGATCTGCGCAGGGCCGGCCTGATCGAGAGCGGGCGCAAGAGCGTGCGCGTGCCGAATCTCGAGCGTCTGCGGGAGTTTTCCGGGTTCACGCCCGACTACCTGCTCCTGCCCGGCCCGAACCCGCCCGTGGAGGCGCTCGGCGCGCTGCCGCAGATGACCGGGCAGGTGCGGGCGGCGTCCGGCTCGTGAGGCTCACCGGCCGTCGCCGTCCCAGTCCGTCTCGGGATCCTCGGCCACGCGGCGCCCGATCTGGGCCGTGAGCGGCACGCGGATCGCGCAGCGCAGCCCGTCCGGCTCGTAGCGCAGGTCGACCGCCGCGCCGAGATCGTAGGCCAGCATCTCCGTCAGCACGTCCGTGCCGAAGCCGCGCCGTCCGGAGGCCTGGACACCGCTGCCGCCGGTCTCGGCCCAGTCGAGGCTGAGGACGGGCGGTCCGGCCTCCGCGTCCGTCACCCGCCACGCGGCGCGGATCCGGCCCTGGGGGAGCGCCAGGGATCCGTGCTCCACCGCGTTGCTCGCCAGTTCGTGCAGGGCCAGCGCGACGACCTGGGCGGCCTTGGGGCGGAGGCGCACCCGCGGGCCCGCGAGGCTGGCCTGCTCGCCCTCGCGGGCGAGGTGGAACATCAGTTCGTCCGAGATCAGCGTGTGCAGGTCCGCATCGCCGAACGCGTCGGTGGCGGCCTGCACGCGCATGATCGCCCCGAACCGGCCGTCGAGATGCGCCACGTAGCTCTCGACATCCGCGGCGCTCTCGGCGGAGCGGTGCATGACGGTGCGCATCATCGCCATCGTGTTGCGCATGCCGTGGCGCAGGCCGTCCGGGAGCCCCGCCGCGTCGAGCAGCCGGCGCAGGCGCGCGTTGTCGGCCTCGAGGGCCGCGAGTCGCTCCGCCGGATCGCGAGGGTCTGTCATGCCGGGCCACTCCGGATGTGTTCAACCTGGCTCAATCACCGCGGGGCGGGCAGGGTTCAGCGCGCGGCGGCGTGGCCGGCCTCGGTGAGATGGAGATACGCGGTGTCGAAATGCGCGAGCCGGGCGAGCGCGGTCGGATCGTGGATCGTCAGGCGCCGGCTGCGCAGGGTGATCAGCCCCATGCCGCGCAGTTCCTGGAGCGTGCGGTTGATGTGCACGCTGGTCTGCCCCATCGCGTCGCCGAGATCGTTCTGCGTCATCGGCATCGCGCAGGTATTCCCGTCGCTCAGGCCGATGGCCGCCAGGCGCGCGTGCACCTCGCAGAACAGGTGGGCGAGGCGCTCGATCCCGGTGCGGCTGCCGAGGCTGACCGTCCACTCGCGCTGGATCGCCGCGGTGGCCAGGGCCTCGCGATGGAAGGCCATGTCGAGCCGCGGGCTGCGGGCGGTCACGTCCCGCATCGCGGGGCCGGAGATCTGGCCGAGGAGCACGGGCGTGATCGCGCCGATCGCGTGATCCATCTCGTCGAGGAGGAAGATGTGCGGGTCGCACGGGTCGCCCGGGAGCAGGAGCGAGACGATCTGGCGGCGCCCATTGGCGAACTGCCGGTACCGGCAGGCCCAGCCCTCGAGGATCACGTTGATCGCGCGCGGATCGTCGCCCTCGTGGATGATGTCGGTGCGCGCGGCGACCATGCGGCTCGGGCTCATGGCGTCGGCCAAGCACATCCGGTCGTCTTCGGAGAGCCCGATATAGCAATTTAGCTTGTGCACGAGCGGGTTTGGCATGGCGGCGTCTCCACGACGGCGTGGGGGCGCGAACCTACATTTTGTTTCAAGCCATGAATACTTACGCAGATTAGTTTGTGCTACCGTAAGGTGTCTTTCCGCCCACCGCACCCGGCCGAATCGCCCGGATCCGGGCCCGTCACCGTCGCGAGGCGGCAAGATCTCGGCGGTTCGGGCGGCCCGTCGTCAGTACCAGAGCAGTGATCCCGCGCCGGCCTCTCCCTGAGGGAGAATGTTCGCGCGTCGTGTCGAAATTGAAAAGACTGTGCTTTTGACTTCGTGGACCCGGCGGAGCACGATTTGACGGGCGGGAATGCCGGAATATCGGCTCGGGACACGTCGTCGTCCTGTTCCTCGCCTTCTCTCAACGGGTTCCGCCGGTTCGCGCCGCAGCGGACGGCCTATCGTGGACGGATTCCTGCCCATGCAGCCTGCGCTGCGCCTCGTCCGCCCGGTCCGGGACGGGCGAGGCCCCCTCCCCCGGCCCGCCGCCCGCCCGGCGGCAGGCCCCGGCGGCGGCCCGCACCGGGACCGGGCGGACGCGGTCCTGTCGGTCGAGGGGCTGTCCCTCGCCTTCGGCGGCACCGTCGCCTTCGCGGAGATCGACCTCGCGGTCGGGGCCGGCGAGATCCACGCCGTGATCGGGCCGAACGGCGCCGGCAAATCCTCGCTGATCAACGCGATCACCGGCCTCTACGCACCGCGGGCCGGGCGGGTGCGGCTCGGCGCGGAGAGCTTCGCCCGGGTGCCGGCCGGGCGGCTCGCCGCGCTGGGCGTCGCCCGGACCTTCCAGAACCTCGCCCTGTTCGCGGGCCTGAGCGTGCGCGACAACGTCCTCGCGGGGCTCTCGGCCGCGCGGCGCGCCGGGCCCGCGGCCCAGATCCTGGGCCTGCCCTCCGCCCGGCGGGAGGCGCGCGCGCACCGCGCCGCCGCCGAGGCGGTGATCGGACGCCTCGGCCTCGCGGCGGTGGCCGACCGCCCCGCCGGCAGCCTCCCCTACGGGCTCCAGAAGCGGGTCGAGCTCGGCCGGGCCCTGGTGGCCGGGCCGCGGCTCCTGCTCCTCGACGAGCCGATGGCCGGCATGACGGCGACCGAGAAGGCCGAGATGACCGGCTTCATCCGGGCGGCGCGGGATCGGTCCGGGGCCGCGATCGTCCTGATCGAGCACGATATCGGCGTCGTCATGCGCCTCTCCGACCGGGTGACCGTGCTCGATCACGGCCGCCGCATCGCCACCGGCACGCCCGCGGAGGTGCGGGCGGACCCGGCGGTCATCGCGGCCTATCTGGGGCTCGCGGACGGGGAGGCGGATGCCGCCGCTGATCCCGCCGCGGATGGAGACGCGGCCGAAGACGGGGACGCGGCCGCCGCATGAGCCCGGATCTCGCCTTCCTGATCGAGGTCGTCGTCGGCGGCCTCCTGTCGGGCGTCATGTACGCCCTCGTGGCGATCGGCTTCGTGCTGATCTACAAGACCTCGGGCGTGCTCAACTTCGCGCAGGGCGCGATGGTGCTGTTCGCCGCCCTCACCTTCGTGAGCCTGACCGAGCGCGGCCTGCCCGTCCCGGCGGCCCTGGCCGCGACGCTCGCCGCGATGGTGGTGGTCGGTCTCGGCGTGGAGCGCCTGGTGCTGCGGCCGCTCGTCAACCAGCCGCCCATCACCCTGTTCATGGCGACGCTGGGCGTCGCCTACGTGATCGAGGGCGCGGCCCAGCTCGCCTGGGGCACCCAGGTCCACGGCCTCGACCTCGGCATCGACGACACGCCGATCGATCTCGGCGGCGTGCTGGTCAGCCGGTTCGACCTGTTCGCCGCCGCGGTGGCGGGCCTGATGGTGGCGGTCCTCGCCGCCTTCTTCCGCTACACCCGCACCGGCCTCGCCTTCCGGGCGGTGGCGGACGATCCGCTCGCCGCCCTCAACACCGGCCTGCGCCTGCCCCGGATCTGGTCGGCGGTCTGGATCGCCGCCGGGATCGTCGCGCTGGTGGCGGGGCTGCTCTGGGGGGCGCGGCTCGGCGTGCAGTTCTCCCTGTCGCTGGTGGTGCTGAAGGCGCTGCCGGTGCTCGTGCTCGGCGGCTTCGACTCCGTCGCCGGGGCGATCGTGGCCGGGCTGATCGTCGGCGCGGCGGAGAAGCTGTCCGAGGTCTATCTCGGGCCGGTCATCGGCGGCGGCATCGAGGGCTGGATCGCCTACGTGGCGGCCCTGGGCTTCCTGCTGGTCCGGCCGTCGGGCCTGCTCGGCCTGCGCGCCGTCGAGCGGGTCTGAGCCGCCGTGGTGGCCCTCCTCCGCGCCGTGCCGCGCCCGCACCTGCCCGCCGGGACCCTCGGCCTCGGCGCCCTGCTGGTCCTCGCCTACGGGATCGTACCGCTCACCGGAACGAGCTACCTGTTCGAGGCGCTGCTGACGCCGTTCCTGGCCCTGGCGCTGGCCGGCCTCGGGCTCAACCTGCTCACCGGCTATGCCGGGCTGCTCTCCCTGGGCTCGGCCGCCTTCATGGCGGTCGGGGCCTACGCGGCCTTCAACCTGTCGCTGCGCCTGCCCGGCCTGCCGCTCCCGGCGTCGCTCCTGCTCGCCGGCCTCGTGGCGGCGCTCGCCGGGCTGGTGGCGGGGCTGCCGGCCCTGCGCCTTCGGGGCTTCTACCTCGCGGTCTCGACGCTCGCCGTGCAGTTCTTCGTGGCCTGGGCGCTGAACCGGATCGGCTGGATCTCCGACGACAGCCCATCGGGCATCGTCACCGCCCCCCGGCTGGTGGTGGCCGGCCTGTCCTTCGACGACCCGCGCGGCCGCTACCTGGTCACGCTCACGGTGGTCACGCTGCTGACCTTCGTCGCTTGGAGGCTCGTGACCTCGCCCACGGGCCGGAACCTCGTGGCGATCCGCGACAACGAGACCGCCGCCCGCCTCGTCGGCGTGCGGGTCGCCCGGACCAAGCTCCTGGCCTTCGCGGCCTCGTCCTTCGTGATCGGGATCGCCGGGGCGCTCTGGGCCTTCGCGTATCTGCGCACCGTCGAGCCGGCGGGGTTCAACCTCGACCGCTCCTTCCAGATCCTGTTCATCGTCATCATCGGCGGCCTCGGCACCCTGCGCGGCGCCTTCCTGGGCGCGGGCTTCATCGTGGTGCTGCCCCTGCTCCTGTCGCGCCTCGGCGCGGCGCTGCTCGGCGACGGGTTCGATTCCGGCACCCTGGAGATGGTCCAGCGCGTCGTGCTCGGCGCCCTGATCGTCGCCGTGCTGATCCGCGAGCCCGCCGGCCTCGCCGCCCTCCTCGACCGGGCGGGCCGCCGCCTCGGCCGCCGCGCTGCCTGATCCCCTCCCCGCCCGACCAACCCCAGGACGACCATGCCCCTGACGCCTCGTCTCCGCGCCGCGCTCCTCGCCGGCACCGTCGCGCTCGCCGGCGCGGCCCCCCGGGCCGCTTGGGCCGACGAGCAGTATTTCCCGCTCCAGAGCTACCGGGTCGGCCCCTACGCGGCCGGCGGGACCGGCTTCTTCGGGGGCTTCATCGACTATCTCAACCTGATCAACGCCCGCGACGGCGGGGTGAACGGCGTCAAGCTCACCTGGAGCGAGGGCGAGACCCAGTACGAGGTCGAGCGCGGCGTCGAGGTCTACGAGCGGCTGAAGTCCCGGCCCGGCATCGCCGCCTGGAACCCGCTCTCGGTGGGCATCGCCTACGCGATGATCGACCGCATCACCGCCGACAAGGTGCCGCTGATCACGATCAACCACGGCCGCACCGACTCCACCGACGGGCGCGTCTTCCCCTACGTGTTCCCGCTGCTGCTCAACCCCTACAGCGAGACGAGCGGCATCATCCAGTATCTCGGCAGCCGCGCGGGCGGCCTCGACAAGCTGAAGGGCAAGACCGTCGCGGTGCTCTACCACGGCTCGCCCTACGGCAAGGAGACGATCCCGATCTACGCGCGGCTCGCCGAGCGGTACGGCTTCACCGTCGCGCAGATCGAGGTGCCCCATCCCGGCAACGAGCAGCAGTCGCAGTGGCTCACGATCCGGCGCCTGCGGCCCGACTTCGTGGTGCTGCGCGGCTGGGGCGTGATGAACCCGGTGGCCCTGAAGACCGCCCAGAAGACCGGCTTCCCGGCCGACCGCATCGTCGGCAATGTCTGGTCGAACTCGGAGGAGGACGTGATCCCGGCGGGTGACGCCGCCAAGGGCTACGTCGCCATCACGACCCAGGCCTCGGGCACCGCCTACCCGGTGATCCAGGAGGTCGTCGGCAGGGTCTACGGGGCCGGCAACGGCAACCTCGCCGACCGGAAGCGGATCGGCAGCGTCTACCACAATCTCGGGGTGCTGAACGGCATCCTCAACGTCGAGGCGGTGCGGATCGCGCAAGCGCGGTTCGGCCAGCGGACGCTCACCGGCGACGAGGTGCGCTGGGGCTTCGAGCACCTGCGCCTCGACGAGGCCCGGGTGGCGGCGCTCGGCGCCAAGGGCCTGTTCCACTCGATCAACGTCACCTGCGCCAACCACGAGGGCGAGGGCCGCGTCACCTTCCAGCAATGGGACGGGGCGAAGTGGACCGTCGTGTCCGACTGGATCGCCCCCGACTGGGCGAGCCTGCGCCCGATCATCGAGGCCTCCGCGACCGCCTACGCCAAGGAGCGCGGCATCACCCCGCGCGACTGCGCGGCCGAGGAGGCCGCGGACGCGGCCGGCAAGCAGGCCGCCGCGGCGGCCCGGTGAGCGCCCGGTGAGCACCGCGCCGCCCCTCCTGCAGGTCGAGGCCCTGGAGGTCGTCTACGGCGGGGCGGTGCACGCCCTGCACGGCGTCGACCTCGCGGTCCGGGCGGGGGAGATCGTCGCCCTGGTCGGCGCCAACGGCGCCGGCAAGACGACCCTGCTGCGGGCGGTGTCGAACCTGCTGCCGGCCCTGCGCGGCCGGGTCACGGCCGGGCGCCTCGCCTATGACGGGCGCGACGTGACGCGGACCCGGACCGACGTCCTCGTCCGCGCCGGGCTCGTGGGCGTGCTGGAGGGGCGCCACTGCTTCCGGAGCCTGAGCGTCCAGGAGAACCTCGTGGCGGGCGGGCTCGGGCGCGGTACGGGCCGCGGCGGCGTGCGCGCCGATCTGGACCGGGTCTACGGCCTGTTCCCGCGGCTCGCCGCGAAGCGGGGCGTAGCCGCCGGCCTGCTCTCGGGCGGCGAGCAGCAGATGGCGGCGATCGGCCGGGCGCTGATGGGGCGGCCCCGGCTGCTCGTCCTCGACGAGCCGTCCATGGGGCTCGCCCCCCGCGTGGTCGAGGAGATCTACCGGGTGCTCGCCGGCCTGAACCGCGCCGAGGGTCTGACCCTGCTGGTGGCCGAGCAGAACGTCCGCCTCGCCCTGCGCCACGCCCACCACGCCGTGGTGCTGGAGAACGGGCGCAGCGCGCTGGCCGGCACCGCCACGTCCCTGCGGGCGCGGGACGACGTCCGGTCCCTGTATCTCGGGGGCGGCGACGATGCCGGGGCCGCCGCGCTGCCGGAGACGGGCCGCCGCGCATCGGGCTGACGGTGCCGGCCCGCGTCAGGCCTCGCGTCAGGAGTCCCGGTCGGCCCGGCGCAGGGACCAGAGCAGGGTACCGTGGGCGTCGACCAGCCACAGGGCGTTCACCGCGTCGTCCTCGATCGTTAGCGAGCGGCTGTTGGCGAGGCGCACCGCCTCCTTCGCGTCCGCGGCCGTGAGCACCTCGTCGACGCGCGGCGCGCCGATCTCGCCATCCTCGCCACGGACCGCCCCGCGCAGGTGATAATCCGGCATCCGTCGAACCCCCGTCTCCCCGCGGCCGGCGCCCGTCCGGGGCGTGCCGCGGGTGCGAAGATAGGCGCCGGCGCGGCGTGTCGAGGGTCGGCGGGCCGCTACGGCCCGTCGCGGCTCGCCAGGATCCGCTGCGGCTCCGTGAGGAACAGGGCCCGCAGCGCGGCGGCCGATTCGCGGGCCGGAAGATCGAGGGCGCGCCGCGTCGCGGCGATCCGGGCGGCGCAGTCGCCCGAGGGGGCCGCCGCTGCGGCCATCGACCGCGCGGTGCCCGGGTCCGCGGCGGGCGCGGCCGCCCCGTCCGGCCGCGCGGCCCGTGTCCGGGCGAGGAGCGGGGCGAGCCCGTGCGACGCGGGCCGCTCGGCCCGCAGCCGCGCGTCGAGCGCCACGAGGTCGCCGGCCGCGAGGAGGCCGCAGGCCGCCGCGTCCCCCGCGCCGGCCCGCTCAAGCGTCGCCAGGATCCGCTGGCCCAGGGCGCGGACGACGGCGTCGTCGGCCGCCCGGAAGCGCCGCTGCAGGTAGCCGGCGGCCATCCGCCTCAACCCGGCGGCGGCCTCCGCCTCCGGCCGGCCGGCGGCGTAGCCGTCCCGGTACCACCGGGCGATCGGGTCGAGCCCCGCCGCCTCGGCCTGGCGCAGGATCGGCAGGTTCCGCAGGATCGCGGCCCGCGCCCCGGCCGCGCTCGGATCCGCGTCCAGGGTGGAATCGGGGAAGCGGTCCGGTCCGACGACCTCGGTGACGATGCCGGCCGCGCGCAGCTCCCCGTCCGTCGGGATCCAGATCCCGGCCGGGGGTACCGCCAGCGCCCGCGTCACGAAGGCCGCCGGCAGGCCGGCGGCCCGGTAGGCCGCCCGCTCCGGCGCGGAATCCACCGGGCGCATCCGGCCCCGCGCCCCGATCTCGTAGGGGGCGTGGAAGCCGAGCCGCCCGCCGGTCGCGAGGTAGCGCGTCCGGCCGCGGACGAAGATCAGCGTGCAGGCCGAGGCGCAGGCGTCCGGGACGTAGGTGGCGAGGCCGCGGGCCGCCACGAGCGCCCCGATCGCCGCCCCCTCCTCCACGAGGCCGCCGTCGCTCGTGAGATGGATCCGGGCGATCCGCGGGTGCGCGGCGAGGATGGCCCGGACCCGCGCGGCGACCCCGGCCGCGAGATCGCCCGCGAGTCTCAGGTCCCGTCCGCCCGGCCCGACCGTGAGCCGGGCCGGGACGTCCGGCACGCCGGATGCGGTAGCGGCTGCGCTGGCGGCCGCGCCGCGGCCCTTCGGCGGGTGTCCGGCCGCGGCCGGGCCGGCGGCACCGAGCGCCAGGGCGGGCGCCAGGGCGAGCGCGCAGGCGGCCGTCCCCGTCCGGCGCCTCCACCCGCGGGGGAAGACCGACATGGCAGGTTTCCATCGTTCGTGGTCGGAGAGGCCGGCGCGGCCGGCAGCGACGCGCCTACTGGAGGTAGGCGACGAACATCTCGGACACGGCCCGGGACGCGTAGGCTTCCGGGCTCTCGCCCCAGCGGATCGGGAAGGCCTCGGCCACCGGGCGGCCGGCGAGGATCTGCGCGACCTCGTCGGGCATCAGGCCGTCGTCGAGGGCGCTCGCGAGGGCGGCGCGTTCGTGGGAGGGGTGGGAGCGGACGCTCCGGGACAGGGCCCGGCCGAGGGCGGCGGCCGGTTCGGGGCTCAGGTCGGGACGGGTGTTCCGGGTCGTGTCATAGGTCAGCATCGGTGGTCGCCTCGCGTGTCTGATGTCGTGCGCTCTCCTCCTCTTGGACGCGGCAACACGGCAGACACGGCGCAGTCATCCGGGCGAACCGTTCCTTGCTGGTGATCACGGCAAACCTCCGTTGAGCTCCGCATCGACTGTATGTCGACACCGTCAATGTAGACGCCGGGCCCGAGAATGTGCTGCCAAATTGGCGAGGACTTGCAGCGCAGGTTGTTCGTCGAAGCCGCGAGCCGGAGCAGAAGCACGGGGTCGGCGGAGATATGCCGGGATCGCGGCCGCGATCGATCGCCGGTGCCGGTCGGCGACGGCCGGCTCCCGGGACTTGCCAAAGCCGGCGCGATGCCTGAATATCATTCTGTAACAACGACTTAGCGAAACAATGCTCCGGCAACGCGCTCGTGCGGTCGAAACCTTCTCCGCCGGACCGGGGCATCCGGAAGAGACTTCTCGCCGGCGCCGCCGACGGCGGAATCGGGCCGCCACCGCGACCGATTCGAGGGAGACGACACCATGGCCCCGGGGACGATGATGCGGGGCGACGCCCCGGCCAATGTGGGCGTGACGGTCCAGGGGCACGACGCCCTGGAGCGCGGCCGGCCCGGCCCGTTCCGCCCCCTGCCGTGATCGGCGACGACCGATGCATCACGCTGCCCTGCCCGCCGCGGGTGCCACGATGGCCGTGGTCCAGCCGCCCCTGCGCATCACGAGCCGCAGCACCGCGGAGGCCGAAGTCTGGGCCGCCCTGCGCGCCGAGGCCGAGGCGGCCCTGATCGAGGAGCCCCTCTATGCGGGGATCATCCAGGCGACGATCCTCGACCAGCGCTCGCTGGCCCAGGCCCTCGCCTACCGCCTCGCCCACCGGCTCGGGGACGGCGACCTCGCTCGCCTGTCGATGCGCGACCTGTGCCTCTCGGCCTTCGAGGCCGACCCGCAGGCCGGCGCCCACGCGGTGCGCGACCTCGTGGCGATCCGCGAGCGCGACCCGACCTGCCGCCGCTACCTCGACCCGTTCCTGTTCTACAAGGGACTCGCCGCGCTCGAGGCGTACCGGGTCGGCCACTGGCTCTGGCACCGGGGCCGGGCGACCCTGGCGCTGCACGTCCAGAGCCGGATCTCCGAGGTGTTCGGCTGCGACATCCACCCGGCGGCCCGGATCGGCTCGGGGGTGTTCATCGACCACGCCACCGGCGTGGTGATCGGCGAGACCACGGTGATCGCCGACGACGTCTCGATCCTCCAGTCGGTGACGCTCGGGGGCAACGGCAAGGAGAGCGGCGACCGGCATCCCAAGATCGAGCGCGGGGTGCTGCTCAGCGTCGGCGCCAAGGTGCTGGGCAACATCCGCGTCGGGGCGGGCGCCAAGGTCGCGGCCGCCGCGGTGGTGCTGCAGGACGTGCCGCCCCACACGACCGTGGCGGGCGTGCCGGCCCGGGTCGTCTCGCGCCTGCCCGTCGACGAGGAGCCGGCGCTCAGCATGGACCAGTCCTTCGGCTACGGGGACGGCATCTGAGACGCGCGAAAGATTTTTCCTGACAACAAAGTCGTCCGGGCGCCGCCGCCGGGCGCGATTCCGTAGAATTAAGTTCTCTGACCTGCCTGTCTGAGGACGGTCGTGTCCTGTTCGTCGTGCATACCACGGGATCCATTTCTACGAATCGGCGAAAAATAGGGACATCATTCCGTTGACCCTTGGGCGAATCAGACTTTATCCAGACATCGCCGGAACAACGATGAAGTCGGCCCGGCCGAGCGTTCGACGATGGCTGTCGGACTGCTAGAGAATACATGATTTGATTGACGATGCGGCCGCTCGGGTCGCGATCGTCGTCGCGTTCTGATCGGAACGACTTGCGCCCGCCCCGCACAGGCTGCGGGGCGCACTGCCGCCGCGCGGATCGGCGCGGCGCGCCTGAATCCTGGATGGAGTGAGGACGAACGATGAGCGGACCGGGTCTGAGCGTGAGCGCCACGGCGGCACGCAATCTTGCGACGGCGACCGTCACCTCGGTCCAGAACGCGGCCAACACGCCGCGCTGGCTGCTCCGGCTCCTGCCCTTCGTGGACGTGGCGGGCGGGGTCTACCGCGTCAACCGCCGCGCCGTCGTGCTGGCCCGCCCCGGCCGGATCGATCTCGTCGCCGAGGACAAGGGGGACGGCAAGGTGATCCGTCCCGCCTCCCTGCGGGCCGTGCCGCTGTTCAGCCGGCTGGGCGATGCCGAGCTGGCGGCGCTGGCGGCCAAGTTCACCGAGAGCCAGCACAAGGCCGGAACGGTGATCCACGAGGAGGGCTCCGCCGGCCGCAGCCTCACGGTGGTGGCCGACGGCACCGTCGAGCTGACCCTGTCGGGCCCCTACAAGGGTCGCCTGCGCCAGGGGCTCGCCACGAAGGGCGACTATTTCGGCGATGCGGGCCTCGCCGGTGAGCGCGCGCCCGCCCCGGCCGTGAAGGCCCTGTCGGCCGTGACCCTCCTGACCCTCGACGCCGCCGCGGTGGAGAGCGAGGAGATCCGCGCCAAGATCGCGCAGTACCGCGAGGAGCGCGACCGCCTCAAAGGTCACACCAACTCCTACGGCGAGCAGGGGATCGAGCTGCTGGCGGTCCATACCGGCGAGCCGCGCCTGCCGACGACCTTCGTCGACTACGAGGTCGATCCGCGCGAGTACCACCTCTCGACCATCCAGACGATCCTCAACACCCATACCCGCGTCACCGATCTCTACTCCAACGAGATCGACCAGCTCCGCGAGCAGATCCGCCTCACGGTCGACGCCGTGAAGGAGCGCGAGGAGTGGGAGCTTCTGAACAACGCGCAGTTCGGCCTTCTCGGCGAGGTCGGCCCGCGCCAGCGCATCCCCACCCGCGGCGGCCCGCCCACCCCGGACGACCTCGACGAGCTGCTGACCCTGGTCTGGAAGAAGCCCGCCTTCTTCGTGGCCCATCCCCGCGCCATCGCGGCCTTCGGCCGGGAGGCGACCCGCCGCGGCGTGCCGCCGGTCGTCGTCCACCTGTTCGGCGCGCCGTTCATCACGTGGCGCGGCGTGCCGCTGGTGCCGAGCGACAAGCTGCCGATCGACCTCGACCCGGTGACCGGGGCCGAGACCACCTCGATCCTGCTGCTGCGCGTCGGCGAGGGCGAGCAGGGCGTGGTCGGCCTGCAGAAGTCGGGCGTGACCGGCGAGATCGAGCCCGGCCTGTCGGTGCGCTACATGGGCACCAACGACCACTCGATCGCCTCGCACCTCGTGACCCGCTACTTCTCGGCCGCTGTGCTGGTCGAGGACGCGATCGCCCGCCTCGATAACGTGCTGCTGGGCAACTACCATGACTACGCCTGAGGCTGTCGCCCTCGGGCTGCCCGGGGCGAGCCCGGGCGAGCTGGCCCACGCGGATCTGGTCGGACGCCTCGCCCGGGAGATCTACGGGCAGGGTCAGGCCGCGAGCCGGCCCTTCGCGCCGGCGCTCCCCGCCGGCCCCCAGGTCCCGCAGGCCCTCGAGAGCCTGCCCCAGGGCCCGGGCGGCGCGCCGCTGCCGAGTGCGCCCCTGGGCGTCCCTTCCGCCCCAGCGGGCGGCCAGCCCGCCGGCCTGCCGCCCGACGCCTCCGCGCTGGCGGCGCGCTCCTTCGGGGCGCCGCCGGTCTGCCTGCCGGGTCTCTACGGGCCGACCCTGCCGAACCTCGCACCCGCGAGCCCGGCCTTCGCAGACGTGGCTGCGATCCCGCCGGTCCACCCGGCGAGCCCGCGCCCCGTGCTGCCCGATTTCTCCTTCGCCAGCGCCCCGGCGCTGGCGGCCGCCCTGCCCGGCGGTCCGGAGCTGCACCGGCAGATCGCCGCGGACCACCCGCGCGCCAACGCCTTCGCGCACGCCCTCGCCCCGGCTCTCGTGCCGGCCGACCCGTCGAAAGTCGGCCGCGATGCGGCGCAGGAGCGCTTCGCCCGGACCGGCCATCTGTCCCGGGCGCCCGAGGCACCGCCGTCCGACTACTACTTCCTGAACCTCGGCCCCGGGCCGGCCCGCAGGGCGCCGGCGAGCCCCCGGGTGGAGCCGGCCCGCGACCCGGGCCCGGCGCCGCGCTTGGCCGCGCAGGGGTCGAGCCCGGTGGCGGCGCCCTTCGACGTGGAGCATGTCCGCCGGGACTTCCCGGCCCTGCACCAGAGCGTCAACGGCCACCCGCTGGTCTGGCTCGACAACGCCGCCACCACCCACAAGCCGCAGGCTGTGATCGACGCGACCTCGGAGTTCTACGCCCGGCACAACTCGAACATCCACCGGGCCGCCCACACCTTGGCGGCGCGCGCCACCGACCTGTTCGAGGGCGGCCGCGCGGCGGTGCGCCGCTTCCTCAACGCGCCGTCGAAGGACGACATCGTCTTCCTGCGCGGCACCACGGAGGCGATCAACCTCGTCGCCAATTCCTACGGCCGGGCGCATGTCGGCCCGGGCGACGAGATCATCGTCTCGACCATCGAGCACCACGCCAACATCGTGCCCTGGCAGCTGCTGGCCCAGCAGACCGGGGCGACGCTCCGGGTGATCCCGGTCAACGACCGGGGCGAGATCATCTTCGAGCAGTACGCGGCGCTGCTGTCGGGCCGCACCAAGATCGTCTCGGTGACGCAGGTGGCCAACGCGCTCGGCACCGTGAACCCGGTGCGGGAGATCATCCAGCTCGCCCACGCCTACGGGGTGCCGGTGCTGGTCGACGCGGCGCAATCCGCGCCGCACATGCCGCTGGACGTCCAATCCCTCGACGCGGACTTCCTGGTCTTCTCGGGCCACAAGGTGTTCGGGCCGACGGGCATCGGCGCGCTCTACGGCAAGACGCACCTGCTGGAGGCGATGCCGCCCTGGCAAGGCGGCGGCCACATGATCGAGGACGTCACCTTCGCGAAGACCGTCTACAAGGGCGCGCCCGAGAAGTTCGAGGCCGGCACGCCCGACATCGCCGGGGCCGTCGGTCTCGGTGCGGCGCTCGACTTCCTCGCGGGTATCGGCATGCCGGCGATCGCCGCCTACGAGCACGACCTCCTGGGCTACGCGCAGGGCGGGCTCGCCGACGTGAAGGGCCTGCGCCTGATCGGCACGGCCCGGGAGAAGGCGAGCGTGATGTCCTTCGTGATCGAGGGGCAGACGAACGCGGCGGTGGCCCACCACCTCGACGGTCACGGCATCGCGGTGCGCTCGGGCCACCACTGCGCCCTGCCGGCCCTGCGCCGGTTCGGGGTCGACCAGTCGGTGCGGGCCTCGCTGGCCTTCTACAACACCCGCGCGGAGGTCGACGCCTTCCTGCGGGCGCTGCACACCCTGCCGCGACCGTGACCGGCGCGTCGCCGGCCGGCGGGCGCGGGGGCGTCGTGTCCGCGCTGAACCCTGCCCTGCGGGCGTGAGGATCCGCGCGACCCGTCGCCGACGTCCGGCGCGGCGCGCGGATCCTCACGCCGCCGGCCGGAGATGCCGCGTCCGCACCGTGCCGTCGATGGCCCGCAGCGCGCGGAGCACCGCGTCCGCCTCGCCCGGCGGCACGGACGCGTCCACCACGACGTAGCCGAACTCGCCGTCCGTCTGCAGGTACTGCGCGTCGATGTTGAGCGACCGGCCCGAGAAGATCGCGTTGATCTGCCCGAGCACGCCGGGCACGTTCCGGTGCACGTGGAGGAACCGCGCGCCGGACAGGCGCGGCGGCAGCTGGACCTGCGGGAAGTTCACGGCGCCGAGCGTCGAGCCGGTCTGGACGTAGTCGACCAGCTTGCGGGCCACCTCCGCGCCGATGCGGTCCTGGGCCTCCTCGGTCGAGCCGCCGACATGGGGGGTGAGGATCACGTTCGGCAGCCCCTGCAGGGGCGAGACGAAGCGCTCCGCGTTGGAGGTCGGCTCCACCGGGAAGACGTCGATCGCGGCCCCGGCGAGGTGACCGTCGCGCAGAGCCGCCGCCAGGGCGTCCAGGTCCACGACCGTGCCGCGGCTGTTGTTGATCAGGTAGGCGCCCGGCTTCATCGCGCGGATCCGCTCCGCGCCCATCAGCCCGTGGGTCAGCGGCGTCTCCGGGACGTGCAGGCTGACCACGTCGCTCACGGCGAGCAGGGCCTCGAAGCTCTCGGCCGGCTCGGTATTCCCGTGGCGCAGCTTGTCGGTGAGGTCGTAGAAGATGACGCGCATGCCCATCGCCTCGGCGAGGTTCGAGAGCTGCGCGCCGATATTGCCGTAGCCGACGATGCCGAGCGTCTTGCCGCGCACCTCGAAGGCGCCGGTGGCCGACTTGTCCCAGCCGCCTTCATGGGCCGCGACCGAGCGCGGCACGATGCGCCGGAGCAGCATCACGATCTCGCCGATCGTCAGTTCGGCGACGCTGCGCGTGTTCGAGAACGGCGCGTTGAACACCGGCAGGCCGCGGGCGCGCGCCGTCTCGAGGTCGACCTGGTTGGTCCCGACGCTGAAGCAGCCGATGGCGGCGAGGTCGGGCAGGGCGTCGAGAAGCGCGGCGGTGACCTGCGTGCGCGAGCGGATGCCGAGGACGGTGACGTCGGCCAGTTCGCCGGCGTCCCCGGGGCTGACCGCGCGCGACAGCTGCCGGATGGCGCCGATCCCGGCCTGGGTGAAGATCCTGGACGCTGTCGGCGCTATGCTTTCGGTCAGAACGACGCGCTCGGTCGACACGGTCTGTCCTCCCTCCACGGACGGGGTGCAATCCGCGACCTTGGCGCCGGCGCGGCGCGGCGGCAAGGGCGGCGCGGGCAGGAAGGGGTTGCGGGCGCGGGCCGCCCTCCCCCGCCCCGCGGCGGACGGCCCGGCCCCGTCGTCTCGACGCGGCGCGCGGGGCCTGCCAGTGTCCGCCTCCCGGCGGCCGAGGCCGCGGAGCGACAGGTGCACCATGACCGGATCGACAGCCCGGGCCGTCATCGTCCAGCCCGGCGGCGGCTTCGACAAGGTGACCTTCGGCGAGCGGCCCGTGCCGGAGCCTGGGCCCGGCGCGATCACCGTCCGCCTGCGGGCGAGCTCCCTCAACTACCACGACTACGCGGTGGTCAGCGGGATGTGGGGCCCGAGCGAGCCGCGCATCCCGATGTCCGACGGAGCCGGAGAGGTCGAGGCCGTGGGGCCGGGCGTGACCGAGTTCGCCGTGGGCGACCGGGTGGTCAGCACGTTCTTCCCGACCTGGCTGGAGGGCGCGCCGCGCGTCGAGGGCTTCGCCACCGTGCCGGGCGACGGGGTCGACGGCTACGCCCGCGGGGGCGTCACCGCGCCCGCCACCGCCTTCACCCGCGCCCCGCGGGGCTGGGACCACGCCGAGGCGGCGACGCTCACCACCGCCGCGCTCACCGCGTGGCGGGCGCTGCACGCCGATGCCGGCCTGAAAAGCGGCGACGTGGTGCTGGTGCAGGGCACCGGCGGCGTGTCGCTGTTCGGCCTGCAATTCGCCAAGGCGGCGGGGGCCACGGTGATCGCCACTTCCTCCAGCGATGACAAGCTGGAGCGCCTGCGCGGTCTCGGCGCCGACCACGTCATCAACTACCGCACCGACCCGGCCTGGGGCGAGACCGCCCGGCGCCTGACCGACGGGCGCGGTGTCGACCACGTCCTCGACGTCGGCGGCCCGGCGACGCTGGAGCAGTCCATGGCCGCCGCGCGGGTCGCCGGCCACGTCTCGGTGATCGGCATCCTCTCAGGGGTCGCGGGCGAGCTGCCGCTGGTGCCGGCGCTCCTGAAGCAGATCCGGCTGCAGGGCGTGCTGGTCGGCAGCCGGCGCCACCAGATCGAGATGATCCGCGGCATCGATGCCTGCGGGCTGCGGCCGGTCATCGACCGCCGCTTCCCCCTCGACGAACTCGTCGCGGCGTTCCGCCACCAGGAGAGCAACCGCCACTTCGGCAAGATCTGCGTCGAGATCTGAGCGGTCCGGCCGGGCCCGAGGCGGTGCAGCGGGCGGTGCGGCGGGCGTTCAGCGGAAGGCGATCCCGAGCCCACCGGGTATCATCAGGGCCCGGGGCGTCTCGGCCTGGCTCGGCGGCGGCGGCACGTGCGCGCAGCCGTTCTCGCAGAACGTGCGGAGTGTGCGCCGGTCTAGGCCGATGTCGCTCAGCATCTCGTCGTCGAGGGCCGAGAGAATGCGAAGATTTCGCGCCGCGACACGGCTCTTCCGGGCAGATTTCAGGAACGAGAGGATCATGATCCAGCCTCCGTTGCGCCGAAAGATCCGTGGTTTGTCCACGATCGGCCGGATCAGCGTCGCTTTAATGCGGACTATGCGCATCCTCCGTTCGGATTAAGGGTGGCGCGCGGCGCGAATATTTTTGCCGGAGTGCGCTAGGCGTCCGCGATCGGCTGCGGGCAGAGCAGGAGCAGGCGCACCAGCTCGGCCTGGCGGCGCGTCCCCGTCTTCTCGAACAGGTGGCGCAGGTGCACGCGCGCCGTGTTCCGGGTGATCCGGCGGCGCGTCGCGCTCGCCGCGAGGTCGTTCCCGGCCAGGATGTCGACGGCCAGGGCCGCCTCCGCGGGCGTGAAGCCGAACTGGTCCTGGAGAATGCCGGGATCCGGCAGGCGCGGGGTCCCGGGGTCGGTGAGACGCAGGAGAACCGCGCCCTCGCCGATCGGGCCGAGCGTCCCGGGAATCGCCGAGGCGGCGACCAGGAGCGTCCCGCCCGCGCCCTCCAATCGCACCGAGCCGCCGCGATGGCCCGCGGCGCAGCGGGCGATGACCCGGCGCAGCGCCGCGCTGTCCTCGGGCGTCGCGCCGCGCAGGCCGCCGTGCTCCAGGCACAGGAGGCCGCGCGAGACGAAGGCCTGCGCCGCGCGGTTCAGGAAATGGGCCCGCCCGTACCGGTCGGTCACCGCCAGCCCCTGCTCGAGATGCTCAGCCAGGAGATGGAGCGCCGCCTCCACGAGGGTCGAGTCCGGGAAGGCCGGGGTGCCGTCGGCCTGAACCCGCCGGTCCTGGGCGGAGCCGATCCCGGATATCGTTGCGGCTCTGCGGGTGTGCAGGTGGGATTGACTGATCACGCTGGGATCCTCGCCGGATCGACATCACGATATCAGTAATAACCCGAAACTGGCGTCCCTTATTCCCGCCTTATCCCGGCGGGCCCCCGGTCCGGGACTGAAACAGGTCGGCGAAGGCGCGCAGGTCGCGCCGGTTGAGGTCCGAGATCGCCCAGTAGGTGAGGTCGCCGAGGCGCCAGCGCTCGATCGTGGACCCGTCGCGCCGCTCCTCGCCGGCGCCGGGGCCGTCGGCGGCGGGGACCACCGTGACGCTGATGACGTGCCTGTCGCGGCGATAGACCAGGGTCGGCACGGGGGTTCCGCCGACGATGTCGACCCGGCCGCCGACCAGCGGGAAGCCCTTGTCGGACAGGTCGGGGGCCTCGGGCGCGAGGGTGGTCCGGCCGTTGAACCAGGGCTTCACCACGTGCCGGTCCGAGGAGGCGACGTCGAAGGGCTGGGGCGCCGCGAGGCCGCGGAGATGGCCGGCTAGCACGGCCGCGCCGGTATCCGGGGCGCCGTCGGGGCGGTCGAGATATACGATCCCGCTGCCGAGCGCGGCCCCGCCGACGAGGCCGACGAGCAGCGTCGCGGCCAGCGCCTGCCGGGATCTGCGCCAGGACTCGAGCCAGGCCTCGACCCAGGCCTCGACCCAGGACCCGAGCCGGGTCCCGAGCGGGCCTCCGAGGCGGCCGCGCGACGGGGGCGGGTCGGTGAAGCCGATCTGCTCGATCACGCGCGCCCGCAGGGATTCCGGGGCGGGCGGCCCCGCGAGGGGCCCGCGCAGGGTGGCCGAGAGGTCGCGGAGGCGTTCCGCCAGGGCCCGCGCGTCGGGATCCGCCGCGAGACGGCGCTCCATGGCCAGGACTTCGCCGGGCGACAGCTCGCCGTCCGCGTAGGCGCTGAGGAGCAGGAGGGTCTCGTCGTCGGTCATCGCCCGTCCTTCGCGAGCCGTGCAAGCAGGTGCTGCCGCGCGCGGCCGAGGCGCGACATCACGGTCCCGATCGGGACCCCCGTCACCGTGGCGATCTCCCGGTAGCTGAGGCCGTGGTACTCGCGCAGGACCAGCGCCTCGCGGAAGGCCACCGGCAGGGCCTCGACCGCCCGGGCGAGCTGCCCCGCGTCGTCGCGGGCGATGAGGGTCGCCTCGGGCGTCTCCGGGACCTCGGTCAGGGCGCCCCCGATCTCCAGCTCGGCGCGGGCCTCGGGGGCGAGGTCGTCGGCGAAGACCACCGCCCGCGGCCGGTGCCGCTGCAGCCAGGAATAGCCGGTGTTGCGGACGATGGTCAGGAACCACGCCCGGGCATTGCCCTCGGCGAACCCCTCGATCGCCCGGTAGGCGCGCAGACACGCCTCCTGCATCACGTCCTCGGCGTCGGTGGCGTTGCCGGTGAGCCAGTGCGCGAGCCGGTAGCCCTCGTCCAGGCGCGGGAGAACGAGCTGACTGAAGCGCGCGCGCGCCAGGGTCGTCATGTCGGCGGCCGGGCCGGGCCCGCCCCGTCGAGAGCCTGCGAAGCCATGGGGTCCCTGCCCTCGTGCTCCTGCCTGCAGCCTTGTGCCACACAATCGGGAACCGGGCGGCGGCGGGCTTTATTCCCGCGTCCGGGCACGCGAATGTTCGGGGCGCTACTCGGGGCGCTACTCGGGAAGCCTCTCGGGCCGGTGGCGCGTCGCGACCGGCCGCCCCGGAGGCGCCCGGCGGTCCGGCGCCGCGGCCTCGCTCCCGCGGTCCTGTCCGGACGGCGATCGCCGGTCGGGTGCCGGTTCCGGGCAGCCGTCCGGACCGAGGCGCTTGCGGGCGACGCGCTCGGCCGCCGCCCGTTCCGCCGCCGAGGGGTTCGCGCCGCCGCTCTGATCCTGGGCCATGGCCATGTCCAACCGGAGCGGGACCGTCCGCGGTCCCGGTCGTGGCATCCCCGGCGCTGCCGGCCCGCATCACCGCCAACGGGAAAGGGGCAGGCCCCGCCTCCTCGGAGACGGGACCTGCCCCTGGATCAACCCGCGGGTCGGGCCACGGTTCGGCGCCGGACCCGCGCGTCGGGACGCGTGCCTCCGCGACCTTAGCGGCAGACGCGCCGCGGTCCCCACGGGGTCGGACGGAAGAAGCAGCGCGGGCCGTAGAAGCGCGGCCGCCGGTACATCGGCCGGCAGCGCCCGTACGGGCCGGGCGCCCAGCCGGGGCCGCAGCCGAACGCCACGGTGCTGACCGCGGCGGGGCCGGTGAGCGTATCGGCGCCGGCGGGCGCCAGGGGCGCCGCGCTGGCGGAGGCCAGGCCGAGGCCGCCGACGACAGCCGCGGCGGCCGCGATCATCTTCACGTGCATCATCATCAGACCTTCTGTTCGGTTCCGCGCCGGTCGGCCCGGCGCAAGACCCGGTCAGAATGGTCATCGGCCCTGAATGTCGGCTGACCTCCGCCATCATCGTCTAGAAACAAACAGTCCGGCCGGCGCCCGCGCGGGGGCGGGCGCCGCGGCGGGGCTCTAGCGGCGGTCGGCGCGGCCCAGCAGCGAGGCCGCGGCCGCGGTGGCCCCCGCCAGCAGGATCCCGGTCAGGACCGGGTTGATCGAGGCCCGGGTGTAGGCGCTGCGCATGACGTGGTGGGGCGAGCCGCCCCGCACGGCCCCGTCGCGGCCGGCCGCGTGGAGGGCGCCGTCCCGCCGCTTGCCGGCCGCGCCCGCCGTCTGGCTCCGCGACATCACCTGGGCGCCCATCCAGTCGGTCGCCGCGGGGACCCGCTTGCGCAGCGCGCTCATCAGCTTGCCGCCGCCGCCGACGTAGAGGTCGCGGGGCCCGTGCTCCGCGGCGTACAGGATCGCGTCGGCGACGTCGGCAGGGTCGTAGACCGGCGGCGGCAGCTTGGGCGCCTGCGCCATGTAGTTCCGGGCATGCTCCGGGAACGGCGTGTCGATCGAGGCCGGCTTGATGAGCGTCACCGAGACCGGGGCGCCCTCCACTTGGAGCTCCATCCGGAGCGCGTCCGTGAAGCCTTTGATCGCGTGCTTGGAGGCGGAGTACATGCCCTGGATCGGCAAGGCGAGGTCGGAGGCGACGGAGCCCAGGTTGATCAGCGCGCCGCCGGTCCGCTTCAGGTGCTGCAGCGCCACCGTCGAGCCGTAGACGATCCCCCAGAAATTGACGTCGAACAGCCGGCGATGGTCTTCGTCCGAAACCTCCTCGAGGCGGCCGAAGATCGAGAGACCGGCATTGTTGACCCAGGTGTCGAAGCCGCCGTAGGCGCGCACGGTCTCTGCGGCCAGCGCCTCGACATCCTCGCGGCGGGACACGTCGGTCACGACGGCCCGGGCCTCGCCGCCGCGCTCCTGGATGTCGCGGACGATGTCGTCGAGGGCGGCGCCGTTCCGGGCCGCCAGCACGACGCGGGCGCCGCGGCGGGCGGCCGCCCGGGCCGTGGCGAGGCCGATCCCGCTGGAGGCGCCGGTGATGACGATCACCTGCTCGCGCAGGGGCTTGTGCCGGATCTGCATGCTGCGTCTTCCTCTCTCGCGTGCTGTCTCGATGGCGGTGCTCAGCCCCGGCCTCCGCCCGGCCGGTCGCGCTCCGCGCCGAGGCTGGTCCCGCCCCGGCGCGCCTCCTCCTTCTCGGTGCCGGCCCGCTCCATCGGGCCGTCCTGCGGCCTGACCGTGCCGGTTGCGGTGTCGCGGGGGCTGTCGGCCAGGCCCGCGCGCTCCGGCTCGCCGTGCGGCATCCGCTCGGCCTGGGTGTCGTCCGGCGTGTCCGCCATGCTGCATCCCTCGCGATGGGCCTGATCCCCTGAGGGCCAACCCGTCAGGCGGCCGGCGTATCCGGCGGCCCCGGCCACGACGGCGGACGCTGCGCGGGTGGAGATGCGGGAGGGTGCGGGTCGGGCGAACGCGCCGCAGGAACACGGCCGCGGGGCCCGTGTTGTCTGCCAAATCTTTTTCACGAGGCGCCGATGTCAGGAACCGCCAAGAAGACCGACCCGAAACTGTGGGACAAGGTCAAGACGCAGGTCACGAAGTCCGAGAAGGGCGGGAAGCCCGGCCAATGGTCGGCGCGCAAGGCGCAGATCGCGACCGCCGAATACAAGAAGGAGGGCGGCGGCTACGCCGGCAAGAAGTCGGCCGACAACCATCTCCAGCAATGGACCGACGAGGAGTGGGGGACGAAGTCTGGCAAAGAGAGCGGCAAGACCGGCGAGCGCTACCTGCCCAAGAAGGCCCGCGAGAGCCTGACCGACACGGAATACGCCGCCAGCACGGCTAAGAAGCGCGCCGATACCCGGAAGGGCGAGCAGTTCTCGAAGCAGCCGAAGGCCGCTGCCGAGAAGGCCGCCGCGGCGCGCGAGGACGGCAAGTCCACTAAGGCGTCCGGAAAAGGCAAGACGTCCGGCAAGGCGACCGGCAAGTCTGCCGCCAAGGCGTCCGGCAAGGCGTCCGGCAAGGTGGAAACGACCAAGGCCGCGCTGATGCGCAAGGCCCGGGCGCAGAACGTGCCCGGCCGGTCGCGGATGTCGAAGGCGCAGCTGGAGCACGCGGTCCACGCCTGAGGCGCGCCGCGGCGGGCCCTCGCCCCCGACGCAAGACGTCCCGGGAATGGCTCCCGGGACGCTCCTCGGCTCAAGCGGCCAGTTTGATCGGGCTGGGGATGCTCAGGTCGAGAGGGGATGCGGCCTGTCCAGAGGCCCGCGCGCCGTCCCGGTGACCGGGACGGCGCGCGGGTGGATCTTAGTACGAGCCGAACTTGTAGTTCAGGCCGGCGCGGATCACGGCGAACTCGTCGTCGCGGCGGCCGATGTTGTTGTACACCACCGGGAAGTTGTTGGCGGCGTTGATGACGAACGCACCCTGGTTGCGGGTGTTGCGGTCGAGGTTGACGTACAGGCCTTCGACCTTGAGCGTCACGGCGTTCGAACGGAAGAAGTTCAGGAACGAGTCGGTGGGCAGGGCGTACTCGATGCCGCCGCCGACCGCGTAGCCGGTGCGGAAGCTGTCGTTGCCGGCGAAGCCGCCGAAGGAGCGGTCGGCGCTGCCCGAGCCGTAGGCGAAGCCGCCGGTGCCGTACACGAGGGTGCGGTCGAAGGCGTAGCCGAGGCGGCCGCGGACGGTGCCGAAGAAGTCGAGGCTGGAGAGGCCGCGCGGGTCGGTGACGTAGTAGCCGGGGGCCAGCGGACCGACGAGGAAGGCGTTGTTCCGGCTGCGGCCGAAGTCGAGGTACTGGGCGTCGGCCTCGACACCAACGACGATGCCGGAGCCCGGGGTGAACTGGAAGTTGTAGCCAACCTGGCCACCGCCGGTGAAGCCTTCCTGGTTGCGCTGGCTGAAGAAGGCGGTGGTGCCGTTGCCGTAGGGGGCGGGCACGCCGAAGCTGTTGGTGTTGTTGCTGCTGGCGTCGAAGGCGTAGCCGGCGTTGATACCGAAGTAGGCGCCGGTCCAGGTGAAGACCGGGACGGGGGTGAACACCGGCGGCGGGGCGGCGCGGCGCGGCAGGTCGGCGGCCGAGGCGGCGCCGGTCAGGAGAGCCGTGGCGGCGCTCGCGAGCAGAAGCTTCTTGATCATCTGGTCCTCTGTCTCCCGTTGGGCGGGATGTGTGCGGGGCGGACAGAACGCCAGGACGTGCCGGGGCGATAGTGCATCGCTGCAACAGCTCGGAATCGGGTCTTTGACCCCGAAACAGCCGGGTGCGCTGGAGCACATCGCGAAATCGACTGGTCTAGCCCGAGAAGAACTTCGGTATCCGAATGTTTCCAGAAACAAAATGCCCCGTCGCGCTCGAGCGGACGGGGCTTCAGTTTGTCGGTGAACGTTCCCAGGACCAACCAGGAAGCTTCGAGGTTTAATAAATCCTACCGGTCGGCGGCCCGCAAGCCCGATCGCGATCCCGCGAGCGGTTAACATTAATTTACGGGTGGTGCCCGCGCATCCCCGGGCGCGCGAGTGCGGGCGGCGCCGCAGATCTCGCGCGATCCCGTCCCGTATTGCGGGGCTTTCGGACGCCATCGCGCCTCTGTGCGGGCACCACTCGCACGTCGGGCCGCGGATCTGCACAGATGAAACCGGCTGCCCGACTGGCCCGAGTCTTGATCGCGCATCCCCGGGTCTTGGCGCGCGGCCGCGGCCGGATCGATCTCCTCGGCACCGGCAGATCTCGCGGGGGATCGGCGGCGGCGCGGCGCCGGTCTCCCGGCCTGTGGAGAAGGCGCCGCCGCGCCGGGGCGGCGCGGCGGCCGCGGCTTTTCCGGCGCGCCGCAGGCCCTATCTGCCGGCCTCGTCGTCGGTGGAGATTTCAGGAGACGCGCATGCACCCCGTCGCGCTGCCTTCGATGCCGGCCCTCCGGGCCCGGACCGGGATCGGGGATGCCGGCCCCGCGCCGGCCGGGAGGCCTCGATGACCGACACGCCGGCCCCGTATCTCGCGGTGGCGTTCCTCTCGGCGCTGTGCCTGCTCGTGGCCGGGCTGCAGGCGGAGGGCCTCCTGTGGTGATCCGCCCGGTCCGGAGCCGCGCCGCCGTCCGTCCCGGCGGTCGGCGGAGGCGGGGCGCGACGCGTCCGCCCGCGTAGCCCGCCGATGTTCGGCTTCTCCCTCAGCGCGACCGAGCCCGACAGCATCGCCCACATCATCCAGGTGGCGCTCGCGCCCGCCTTCCTGCTGTCGGCGCTGGCGACGCTGCTCAACGTGTTCTCGACCCGCCTCGGCCGGATCTCCGACAAGGTCGACAGCCTCTCGGCGGAGGCCGCCCGGGCGACGGAAGCCGAGGCCGGCCGCCTCGCCCGCCGGCTGACCTTCCTGCGGCGGCGCTCCTTCGTGCTGGACGTGGCGGTGGTCCTGGCCTCGCTGGCGGGCGGCCTGATCGGTCTGGCCGTGCTCACGCTGTTCGTCGGCGCGCTGCGCGACGCGGCGACCGCGTCCGTCCTGTTCGCCTGCTTCGGAGCGGCGCTGGTCTGCACCGTGGCGGCGATCGCGGCGTTCATGACCGAGATCCTCATGGCCGGCCGCGGCGTCCGCGACGCGGTCGACCGGCAGCAGGATCAGGTTTCGACGCCGCGGTGAGGCCCGTCCCGGATCGCCCGGACGCGCTCCGCGACCGGGGGCGGCCTCCCGGTCTTCCGGAGATCGCGGGGCGAGCCCGTGCCGCGCGCTGCGGCCGCGCCCGCCGTGCGGGCTGGGCGATCCGGAGCGAACGGGCGGTGATTTCGGTTGCGGCGTGCGCGAGCCGGGCCTTAGTCTCGCGGTGGCCCGACTCCGCCGCCGGCGACGCCCGAGTGTTCCGTCATGAGCATCGCGATCCTGATTGCCTTCGTCGCCGGCGCGCTCTGCCTCGGGATCCTGTCCGCGGTCATCCCGTTCGGGCGGCGCGAGGCCGAGGAGCCGGACGAGGCGCTCCCGTACGAGGACGAGTTCTTCGACGTGGGCGGCCCCGTGATCGATCTGGAGCCGCGCCACCTCACCTGACGGCGCGTCGGTCCGAAGCCTACCGGGCTGCCGATCCCCCGGTGCCGGGCGTCGCGGCGTCCTGCCGGGCCGACCAGACCACCCGCCCGGCGGAATCCCGCAGGGCCGCCGAGCCCGCGCGGCCGGCGCGCAGCTCCGCGAAGCGGGCCTTGGCGGCGGCGACCGCCGCCTCCACGAGGGGCCCGGGAATCTGCTCGTCGTGGATGATGATGCCGCCGGCGCTTTCCCGGTGGATCATGCACTGCAGCCGGTAGGGCGCCTGGGTCTCGGGCGTGGCCATGTGGCGATCTCCCGTCCGATCACGGGATCCGCGCGCCGCCGGAACGGCGTGGCGCAAGGATCCCGGGCGCCGGCCTCTCTCGGTACGACGCGTCGAGCGCGATCCATAGCAGATCGGTCCGGCCCGCGGGCGATCCCGCGCGGTGCCTCTCGCGCTCGCCCCCAACATCCCGCGCGGACGGGCATTGCCCGGCGGTCGGACGCCGCCCTGGCTCCGCCAGGCCGCCTCACCCGCCGCGTCGTCGGCGTCCGGGATCGTCTCCGGATCGCCCACGAGGGCGTCGCGCCGGTCGGCCGTCGCGACGCGCTCGCGGTGTGGTCGGCCACCTCGCCGCGCTCAACCGCGCCTGCGGGTGTAGCGCTCGACCACGCGCTGCCGGTGCGACGGGAGCTCCGGCAGGCGGGAGGGGCCCGCCAGGGCACGGTCCCGGGCCGCGGGGGGCCGGGGCGCGGGCAGCAGCTCCGGCGGGAACCGGGGCGTCTCGACGACGACCGCCTCCAGCACGATGGGCCGCATCCGCGGCGCGGAACGCACCGGTCGGCCAGGCCGTGCCGCGAGGGTGCCGAAGGTGCCGAGGGCCCAGAGCCCGAGGCAGAACAGGCCGATCAGGATCCCGTCCCAGGACGGCTCGGTCCGGCACATCAGGATCCCGGTGCCGGTGAGGGCGGCCGCGGCCGCGAACAGGCGCGGTGTCGGATCGGCGGAACGCATGCACCACCGTCGGTGCGGAGCCCTAGGGACGCGTGAACGGGATCGCTTGAATTGTCGGCGCCGCCGGATTCTCCCCAGGCTATTCCCAGGTTCTCTCCAAGTTCTCCTCAGGTTCTCCCGGTACGCACCGGCCCCGGCGGCCGGGACGGGCACCGCGGCCTGGCGGACGCGCCTCAGTCCGCCAGGCTGGACGGGGCCTGCCACGCGACGCCGGGATGCTCGCGGATGTCACCGGCCCGGGATCCGGTATCGGCGTCGCTCGTCCAGTCGCCGGGCTCGGCGACGTGGGCGATCTCGGCGTCCGGATAGGCGGCCGCCAGGAACAGGCGCGCCTCGCCCTCGGCCTCGGCCCGGACCGTCACGAGCGGCCGCTCGCCGCCCGCGTCGCGCACCTGCGCGATGAACAGCTTGGTCATGGTCTCCCTCCGGACTCGTCCGCCGGCGCGGCGGGATCAGGCCTGCAGTTCCTCGACGTGGAGGCCGCCGGCCCGCAGGTGGTTCGGGATCCGCGTGCGGTCGCGGAAGCCGGCGGCGCGCGCCATCGCGTCGAGGGCGGCCATCGGATCGAGCGCCGCGCCGCTCCAGAGAATCGCGCCCGTCGCCGCCTGCATGATCCGGAACACCTTCACGCCACGCTCCCGGTCTCGACCCTCGGACAAGCCGGGGGGACTCGCGGGTGTTCCCGACGAACCGTGGCGGGCGCGCTGCGGCCGATTCGCGCCGGCCCGGCCCCGGCGGGAACGGGCGCCGCCGGGGTGCGGTTCTCCAGCCGACGCCGGCACAAGCCGGCACGGCGACGACCCGCGTCGAGACCCCGCTCGGGATCCAAGGACAGCCATGACCAGCCGCACCGTTCAGTCCGCCCTGCTCGCCCTCGCCCTTGTTGCCGGCAGCGCCGGGATGGCCGCCGCGCAGAGCACGCCCAACGGCAACACCTCGTCTCCCGGCGCCCCCGCGGGCGACAACAGCACCGGCAACGGCGCCACCGGCAGCGGCGCGGCCCCGAGCGGCCGGTAACCGCCGGTTAACCATAAGGGTCGAAGTCCTCGATCCTCACAACCGTGCAACTCACCGTCCCGCGGCCACCCGGCCTGCGGGACGTTCTGTTTCACGGCCCCTTGCCGGCCCCTTGCCGGCCCCTTGCCGGCCTCTCGCCGGCCTCTCGCCGAGCGCGCCGGGACGGGGCACGGCGCGGAGTCCGGTGATTGGAACGGAGTGCCACTTTTCTGGGCAGACAGAATCGCCATATTGTCGGCGTGACCGGGCCGCGCTCGGTCAGGACTAACACGGGCGATGCGACCGAAACCGATCCTGCAGCTCAGGGGCGAGAGCCCGGGTCATCGTCAGGCCGACGACTGGCGCGACGCCGTCGCGCCGTTCTGGGATTTCACGATCCGCCGGGAGGACCTGCCCGATTTCCGCGGGCAGTCCCGGGTCCGTCACCTCGGCACCGCGATCGTCTGCAGCGCCCGCGCTTCCGGGCTCCGGTTCGTGCGCGCGCGGGCCCTGACCGCCCGGATGGGCGTCGACCACATCGTCGCCCACATGCGCGTCTCCGGTCAGTCCCGGGTCACGATCGGCGGCCGGGAGCGGGACTGCGCCCCCGGCGACATCTGCCTGTTCGACCTGTCGCAGCCGCTCTCCGCCGCGTCCACGGACTACGAGGCCATCACGGTGGTGCTGCCGCGCCCGCTCTTCGGATCCCGGCAGAGCGGCCTCGACGCCCTGCACGGCTCGGTGATCCGGGGCGCGACCCCGTTCGGCCGGATGCTCAGCGACCACCTGCACTCCCTGAGCGCGCACGCGACCGGGTTCTCGGAGCCGGAGGCCGCGGCGGCGGCCGAGGCCACGGCCGCGCTGCTCGGCGCGGCGACCCTGGGCCTGCCGGAGGACGGAGGGGGCACGCAGCCGCCCGAGCGGGCGCCTCTGCTCGTCGCGATCCGGCGCTTCATCGAGGCCGAGCTGGCCTCCGCGGACCTGTCCGCCGAGACGATCGGGCGGCGGTTCGGCGTTTCGCGGAGCGCCCTCTACCGGCTGTTCGTCCCCCTCGGGGGGGTCTCCGGCTACGTCCGGCAGCGCCGGCTCGCCCGCGCCTACCGCGACCTCGCCACCGGCGACGGGCGCTTCACCCGCATCTCCGAGGTGGCGTATCGCTGGCGCTTCGAGAGCCCCGCGCATTTCACCCAGGCCTTCCGCGCGGAGTTCGGCTGCGCCCCCCGGGACGTCCGCGACCGGGCCGCGGCCGAGCCCGACCGGTCCCCGGCCGCGGAGCCGCCGGCCCAGGCCGAGACCTGGGCCGACTTCTACCAGTGGGTCCTCAAGCTGGCGGCCTGAGGTGTCCGGGGCCGGCACCCCGGACCTTGTGCCCCCGGCCTCGGATGGCTCATAAGGGCCGCGATGACCTTCGGGGTTCGGCATAGGCGCCCGGCCGGGGCGCGGGGCTGGTGGGCGCTCGCCGCCCGCGCGCTCGCGCTCGTCCTGGCGCTGACCGTCGCCGCTCCGGGCGTCGGCCTCGCGGCGGATCTCGCCTTCCACGCGGGCGGCCACCACGACCGGGGCCAGGGCCCGGCCCTCGACGCGCCGGCGGCGCCCGCGACCGTCGATCCCGGTCTCTCGGAGCACCTCCATTGCGGCTGCCATCAGGCGGCCCGCCTGGAGGCGACCGAGATCGCGCCCCCGGCCGCTCCGGGCCGGGTGCTGCCGGGCGCCCTCGCCCAGGGCCGCCCCTCCGTCAGTCCCGACCGCCTGCCGCGGCCTCCGCGCGCGTGAGCTGACGCCGCCCGCGGGCGGCGCTCCGCCCGGCTGCCGAACCGGCTCCGGGTTCACCCCCACGCGACACCTGAACGGGACCCTCCGGGACCGCCGCGCGCGGCACCCCGCCCTCCCGGCCGAGCAGCTTCCCCATGCGCATCATCCTGTCCGTGGCCGCCGCCGCGGCACTCCTGGCCGCCGGCTTCGCCCTCGGCGCCGCCGCCCCCGGCGCCCCGACCCTGCCCGACCGTCTCCGGCAGACCCTCGCGTCCGTCGGGCTCGCCCGCGCCCCGGCCGACGACCACGATCAGCGCTACGCGGCTGCCGCACCGGACCAGCCCAAAGCCGCGCCCGACCCGCACGCGGGCGACGATCACGCCGGCCACGACCACGCGCACAACCACGCGCACGGCAACGAGCACGGCGACGCGCACGGCGCCGACGAGCCTCACGAGGCGGGCACGATCCGGATGCGGCCCGATCAGGTCGCCGGCCAGGACATCGTCACGCGCAGAGTGGAGGGCGGCACGCTGGCGCGCCACCTCCTCGTCCCCGGCACGATCACGCCCGACACCGACCGGATCGCCCGGGTCCCGGCCCGGGTGGTCGGGACCGTGGCCGAGATGCGCAAGCGCCTCGGCGACGCCGTGCAGGCGAACGAGGTCGTCGCCATCCTCGACAGCCGCGAGGTCGCCGACGCCAAGAGCGAGTACCTCACCGCCCAGGTCCAGGCCGAGCTGCAGACGATCAACTTCGAGCGCCAGCAGAAGCTGCTCGCCTCGCGCAGCGCCTCCGAGGCCGCGTTCGAGACCGCCCGGGCCGCCTATCTGGAGAACCGGCTCCGGGTCGACCTCGCCCGCCAGAAGCTGTCGGCGCTCGGCCTCGACGCCGCCGAGGTGGCGGCTGCCCAGAAGCGCGACGAGGCGACGCCGAACCAGTCGACGCTGCGCCGCTATCCCCTGCGGTCGCCGCTCGCCGGCCGCATCGTCGAGCGCAAGGTCGATGTCGGCACGGCGGTCGGCAAGGAGGGCGATCCGGCCGACCTCTACACGGTGGCGGACCTCTCCACGGTCTGGATCGAGCTGTCGGTGCCGACCGTGGACCTCGCCCAGGTCCGGGAAGGCGCCCGCGTGACGGTCACGCCCGGCCGGACGGGCGAGACGGAGCGCCGGGCGGAGGGCCGCGTGATCTTCGTCAGCCCCTTCCTCAACCCCGACACGCGCTCGGCCCGGGTGGTGGTCGCCCTGCCGAACCCCGACTTCGCGTGGCGGCCCGGCACCTTCGTGACCGCCGAGGTCGAGATCGCGCAGGATTCGGTCCCGGTCCGGATCCCCAAGGCGGCGGTCCAGACCGTCGAGGGCCGGAGCGTCGTCTTCGCGCGCACGGCCGAGGGGTTCGAGAAGCGGCCGGTCACCCTCGGCCGCTCCGACGACGAGGCCTACGAGGTCACCGCCGGGCTCGAGCCCGGTGCCGAGATCGCGGTCGGCAACGCGTTCCTGCTGAAGGCCGAGCTCGGCAAGGCCGACGCCGGCCACGCCCACTGAGGAGACGGACGATGATCAGCCGCATCCTCGCCGTCTCGGTCCGCCAGCGCTGGCTGGTGCTGCTCCTCGTGCTGCTGGCCTCGGCCTTCGGCGCCGCCGCGCTCACGCGGCTGCCCATCGACGCCGTGCCCGACATCACCAACAACCAGGTCCAGATCAACACCCTGGCCCCGTCCCTGTCGCCGGCCGACGTCGAGCGGCAGGTCACCTACCCGGTCGAGACGGCGCTCGCCGGCATCAAGGGCCTTGAGTACACCCGCTCGCTCTCGCGCAACGGCTTCTCGCAGATCACCGCGGTCTTCGCCGAGTCCCTCGACATCTACTTCGCCCGCCAGCAGGTCGCCGAGCGCATCGCCCAGGTGCGGGAGGAGCTGCCCTCCGGGGTCGAGCCGCGGATGGGCCCGATCTCCACGGGCCTCGGCGAGATCTACATGTGGTCGGTCCAGTACGCGCCGCTGCCTGAGCGCGCGGCCGTGCCGGCGGGCCGGCCGGGCTGGCAGACGGACGGGAGCTACCGGACCCCGGAGGGCCAGGCGCTCAGGACGGAGCTGGAGCAGGTCGCCTACCTGCGCACGGTGCAGGACTGGATCGTGCGGCCGCAGATCAAGTCCGTCCCGGGCGTCGCCGGCGTCGACGGGATCGGCGGCTTCGAGAAGCAGTACCACGTCCAGCCGGACCCCACGAAGCTCACCGCCCTCGACCTGTCCTTCGCGGACGTCGCCCGTGCGCTCCAGGCCAACAACGCGAACCAGGGCGCCCGCTACCTGGAGGATAACGGCGAGAGCTACGTCGTGCGCGCCGCCGGCCGCCTGGAGAGCCCGGAGGCGATCGCCGACGTCGTCGTGGCGAGCCGCGGCGGCGTGCCGGTGCGGATCCGCGACGTTGCCACGGTGCGGATCGGGCGCGACCTGCGCACCGGCTCGGCGAGCGAGAACGGGCAGGAGACCGTCATCGGCACCGCCCTGATGCGGATCGGCGAGAACAGCCGCACGGTGGCGGCCGCCGTCGATGCCCGCATGGATCAGATCCGGCGGGCCCTGCCCCCCGGCATCGTCGTCCAGACCGTCCTCGACCGGACGCAGCTCGTCGAGGCCACGATCCGCACGGTGGGCAGGAACCTCGCCGAGGGCGCGGCCCTCGTGATCGTCGTCCTGTTCCTGCTGCTCGGCAACATCCGGGCGGCGCTGATCGCCGCGCTGGTCATCCCGGCCGCCATGCTGATGACCGTGACCGGCATGGTCGAGGGGAGGATCTCGGCGAACCTGATGAGCCTCGGGGCGCTGGATTTCGGGCTCATCGTCGACGGGGCGGTGATCATCACCGAGAACGCGCTGCGCCACCTCGCCGAGCGGCAGCACGCCCTCGGGCGGCCGCTCGTGCTGGAGGAGCGCCTGGAGACGGTGCGGGACTCGGCCGAGGAGATGATCGCGCCGTCCCTCTACGGGCAGGCGATCATCATGCTGGTCTACGTCCCGCTCCTGACCTTCACGGGGGTCGAGGGCAAGATGTTCCAGCCGATGGCGCTGACCGTCATCCTCGCCCTGGCGGCGGCCTTCGTGCTGTCGCTGACCTTCGTGCCGGCCCTGATCGCCATCGCGCTGACCGGCCGGGTCACCGAGGCCGAGAACCCCCTCGTCCGGGGCCTGAAGGCGCTCTACCGGCCCGTCCTCGCGGCGGCGATCCGGGCGCCCGCCCCGTTCGTCGGGGCGGCGCTGCTCCTCCTCGCGGGCGCAGGGCTGCTCGCCACCCGGCTCGGGACCGAGTTCATCCCGCAGCTCGACGAGAAGAGCATCGCCCTCAACGCCACACGGATCCCGTCCACCTCCCTCACCCAGTCGCAGGCGATGCAGCTCAAGGTGGAGCGGGCGATCGCCAAGTTCCCGCAGGTCGCCTACGTGTTCTCGAAGACCGGCACCGCCGAGGTCGCCACCGACCCGATGCCGCCGAATTCCTCCGACACCTTCGTGATGCTCAAGCCGCAGGCGGACTGGCCCGACCCGGGCCTGTCGAAGGCCGAACTGCAGGAGCGGATCGAGGCGTCCTTGGGCGAGCTCGCCGGCAACGTCTACGAGTTCTCCCAGCCGATCCAGCTGCGCTTCAACGAGCTGCTCGCCGGGACACGGGGCGACCTCGCCGTGAAGGTGTTCGGCGACGCCTTCGAGCCGATGCTGGAGACCGCCAACAGGATCGCCGCGATCCTGCGCGGGATCCCGGGCGCCGACGACGTGAAGGTCGAGCAGATCACCGGCCTGCCGGTCTTCGAGATCAGGATCGACCGGACCGAGGCGGCCCGGCTCGGCCTCAGCACCGGGGCGATCCAGGACGTGATCGGCGCCGCCATGGGCGGTCGGGACGCCGGGGTCGTGTTCGAGGGCGACCGGCGCGTGCCGATCGTCGTGCGCCTGACCGATCAGGTCCGCGAGGACCGGGAGGCCCTGGAGAACCTGCCGGTCCCCCTGCCCCCGGGCGCGAACGGCAAGGCCGCCTCCGTGCTCCTGCGGCAGGTGGCGCAGTTCTCGGTGAGCGAGGGGCCGAACCAGATCAGCCGCGAGAACGGCCGGCGCCGGGTCGTGGTCACCGCCAATGTCCGCGGGCGCGACATCGGCTCGCTGGTGGCGGAGGCGCAGGCGAAGGTCGCCGCGCAGGTGACCCTGCCGGCGGGCTCGTACGTCACCTGGGGCGGCCAGTTCGAGAACCTCGCCTCGGCTCAGGCGCGGCTCACCGTGGTGGTGCCGGTGTGCTTCTTCCTGATCTTCCTGCTGCTCACCTCGGCGCTCGGCAGCGCGCGGGACGCGCTCCTGGTGTTCAGCGCGGTGCCGCTGGCGCTCACCGGCGGCATCGCGGCCCTGTGGCTGCGGGGGATGCCGCTCTCGGTGCCGGCCGCGGTCGGGTTCATCGCGCTCTCGGGGGTGGCGGTGCTCAACGGCCTCGTGATGCTGACCTTCATCAAGCAGCTCGTCGCCGCGGGCCGGCCGCTGCGGGCGGCGATCCGCGAGGGCGCCCTCACCCGGCTGCGGCCGGTGGCGATGACCGCGCTGGTCGCCTCCCTGGGTTTCGTGCCGATGGCGCTCGCCACCGGCACCGGGGCCGAGGTGCAGCGGCCGCTCGCCACCGTGGTGATCGGCGGCCTGATCAGCGCGACCCTGCTGACCCTGGTGGTGCTGCCGGCGCTCTACGCGCGGTTCGGGCGCGCCGGTCCGGCCGACCGCGCCGCGCCCACTGCGGAGCCGGTGGCGGATCGCGCCGCCTGACGGCGCCCGAGCCGCGGCCGCGCCCGTCGCCGGGCGGGACGGTCGTCAGGCGGGGAGGATGTGCAGCATCCCGCCGACCATGCCGAGGGCGCCGATGCCGATCAGCCCAACGGCGATGTAGAGCCGCATCCGGCTCTCGTCGGCGGCCGACGGCGGCTGGGGGTCTTCGGGCAGGTCGAACCAATCCATCGGGTGAGCGCAGCCGGTCGGGTGGGCGGGAGGCGCCGCCCTAGGCCGGCCGGATGACGACGGGATGACAACGGGATGACGGCGGTATGCCGGCCGCGCAGGCCGCTACGGCTTCACCAGCAGCACGTTCACCGCCTTGGCGAGCACGTGGACGGTGTCGCCTTCCTTGAGGCCCAGCTCCTCCAGCGAGTCGACCGTCATGACCGAGGCCATGCGGTAGGCGGTGCCGACCAGTTCCACCTCGACCTGGGCCATCACGTCCCCGCGCTTGATCGCCGTCACCGTGGCGGGGATGTCGTTGCGCGCGCCGTGTTTCATGGGAGCTTCCGGGTTGCGCGGCCCGTCCGGCCGCCGTCCAGGCCTATCGCGGCCGGGGCCTCGGCATCAATCACGACGCCGGGTCCCCGGCCTGGAGACCGCCGGGCAGCGGCCCCGGGCAGGGCAAGATCAGCGACGGCCGGAGGCTCCGGCCGAGCCGCCATCGCTGCCGCCGGGCTGGAATCCGGCCGCGTTCGGCGGCCCCTTCATCCGGCCGTCCTGCTTCGGCATCTCCGAGCCCGGAGATCCGGTCGTCGTGCCCGTCGTCTCGCCTTTGCCCGTTGCGCCCTGGCCCGTGTAGCCGGCCGCGTTGGGCGAACCCTGCATGCGGGTCCCGGTATTCTCCGCGGCCGTGGCGGCCGCGCCTGTCGCCAGGAGGCCGGCGACGGTCAGGCTGATCAGCGTCTTCATGTGCGAATCCTCAAGCGCTTCCCCAGGCCGCCTCTCCGGACGTACCGGGGCAACGCGGCCGGACGGATCCCGTTCACGCCGCCGCGACCGGACCGGCGCGGGCGCCGGGGTTGCGGGACAATACTTGCTGCGATGCGATATTTCTGCATCGAAGACGGGGCGCGAGCCCGTTCCGCGAGGCAATGTATTGATTTATGTACGGAGTTGAGCCGCCGCGCACAATTGCAATCCGCGGCAGAATCTGTTTGAATATTCGGACGCGTTGCATTCCATCGTGGTGACTGAATTCGCTTGCGGCCTATCGGGCTCCGCGAGGAGGTCGAACATGTACGCTTTGGCCAAGACCAGAGAGAGAACCGACTGGGAGCTGGTCGTCGTCTTCGGCAGCTGGATCGTCTTCGAGATCGCGATCCTGATGCTGTGCTTGGTGTCGATGTAGGCTTTCTTCGGGACTACGCCCGATCCGCCGCGCCCCGGGCGGTGCCGGATCCCCGGCCGGGTGGCCGATGCTTGGAGATGCGCGGAGACGCTTGAGAAACCCGCGCGTGCCGGGGCATGCTCTGCCGATCGCAGGAGTCGCCGACAGGGTCGGCGCGACGGCAGGGGACGGGTGCATGGCGAAGGCGGTGCGGGCGGGCGGTGATCGCGAGGCGCGTCAGAGACCCCCGGCCGAGGACGCCCACGCCGCGGAACTCGCGCGCCTGCGCGCGGAGGATCCGGCGCCGCGGCCGCCGGGCTGGCAGCTCTCGCTCCAGGCCGTCCGGCGCTTCATCTGCGGCGACGGCGCGACGCCCGCCAAGGTGGTCTGCGCCCCGGCGCTCGTGGAGCGGGCCATGGTCACCCTGGCGACCTCCCGCGCCCTGCTGCTGATCGGCGAGCCCGGGACCGCCAAGAGCCTGCTCTCGGAGCTCCTCGCCGCCGCGATCAGCGGGCGCTCGACCCTGACGATCCAGGGTGGCGCGTCGCTGACCGAGGACCAGATCCGCTACGGCTGGAACTACGCGCTGCTCGTCGCCGAGGGGCCGAGCCCGCGCGCCCTGGTGCCGGGCGCCCTCCATACCGGCCTCAGCGAGGGGCGGATCGTCCGCTTCGAGGAGCTGACCCGCTGCCCGCTGGAGGTGCAGGACAGCCTGCTCTCGGTCCTGTCCGACCGGGTGCTCGCGGTGCCCGAACTCACCGGCGCGGACGGGATGGTCTACGCCCGGGAGGGGTTCAACCTGATCGCCACGGCCAATACCCGCGACCGGGGCGTCAACGAGATGTCGGCGGCCCTCAAGCGCCGGTTCGGCTTCGAGACCGTCTTCCCGATCGCCGATCTCGACGCCGAGCTCGCCCTGGTGCAGCGCGAGGCCACCGCCCTGCTGGCCCGCTCCGGCGTGCCCCGCGCCCCGGATCCGGAGGTGCTCGAACTCCTCGTGACCTGCTTCCGGGAGCTGCGCGAGGCCGTGGACACCGAGGGCACCGGCATGGAGCGGCTCTCGTCCGTGATGAGCACCGCGGAGGCGGTCAGCGTCGCCCACGCCATCGGCGTGAAGGGCCATTTCCTGCGCGGCGATGCCGGCCGGCCGGAGGACATCGTCGCCTGCCTCGCCGGCACCGCCGCCAAGGACGACGCCGAGGACCTCGCCCGCCTGCGCCGCTACCTCGACCAGCGTGTCAGCCGCCGCTCCGGCACGGCGTGGCGGGAGTTCTACGCGGCGCGGCACCTCCTCACCCCGCAATGAACCCCGCAATGAGCGGTCCCGCGCCGGATCCCGGCCGCCTGACCGTCATCGGCGTGCGCCACCATTCCCCGGCCTGCGCCGGGCTCGTCCGGCGCACGATCGCGGCGCTGCGGCCGGCCTGCGTGCTGATCGAGGGGCCGGTCGACTTCAACCCGCACCTGCCCGACCTCGCCCTCGGCCACGACCTGCCGGTGGCGATCTTCTCGTTCCGGGCCGACGCGGCGGGCAGCGCCGCCTCCTACACGCCGTTCTGCGCCTTCTCGCCGGAATGGCAGGCCCTGGAGGCGGGCCGGGCGGTGGGTGCCGAGACGCTGTTCTGCGACCTGCCGGCCTGGGACCCGGCCTTCGGACGCCGCGCCAACCGCTATGCCGACCCGCACGGGGCGCGCGCCGAGGCGGCCGAGCGGGCGCTGGCCGCCGCCCTCGGCGTCGCCGACCAGGACGCCCTCTGGGACGTCCTCGCCGAGGCGGCGCCCGAGGCGGAGCTGCCGGCCCGGCTCGACCGCTACTTCGCCCTGCTGCGCCCGCCCGGCACGGACGATCCCGCCGAGGAGGCCCGCGAGCGATTCATGGGCGCCTACGCGGCCCACGCCCTGCGGGCGGCCGGCGACCGGCCGGTCGTCCTCGTCTGCGGCGGCTGGCACGCGGACGCCGTCCGGCGCCACGCCGCGCGCGCGGACGGGACCCGGCCCGAGCCGGCGCCGCCGGAGCCGGACCTGCGCACCGGCAGCTACGTGGTGCCCTACGCCTATCCCCGGCTCGACCGGTTCTCGGGCTACGCGGCCGGCATGCCGGCGCCGGGCTACTACGAGCGCGTGGCCGAGTCGGGCCTCGCCCCCGCGGCCGACTGGGCGATGACGGCGATCACCGCGGCCCTGCGCGAGGCCGGGCAGGTCGTCTCCACCGCCGACCGCGTCGCCTGGCGGGTCCACGCCGAGGCCCTTGCCCGGCTGCGCGCCCATCCCGCGATCCTGCGCGCCGACCTGATCGACGCGGCCCTCGCGGCCCTGGTGAAGGACGCCCTCGACCGCCCGCCCGCCTGGGTGGCCGGCCGCGCCGCGCCCGGCCACCCGGCGCTCGCCGCGATGCTGCGGGCGCTCACCGGCCCGCGCGAGGGACGCCTCGCCCCCGGCACCCGGCAGCCGCCCCTCGTGGCCGACGTCGCCGAGCGCCTGCGCGCCGCCGACCTGGAACCGGGGCCGGCCCGCCGCAGCGTCGACCTCGACTGGGCCGAGCCCGGTGACCGGGCGCGGGCGCACCTGCTCCACCGGCTGGTCCTGCTCGGGTTGCCGGGGATCGCCCGCGAGGGCCCGGACCGCGCCGGGCCCGGCCTGCCGCGGGAGCGCTTCACGCTCGTGCGCCACCCGCACTGGCTCGGCGCCCTGATCGAGGCCTCGCTCTGGGGCGGGACCCTGGAGATGGCCGCCTCCGCCCGGATCACCGCCCGGGTCGAGGCGGCGCCCGATTCCCTCGGAATCCTCGCCGGAGCCCTGTCCGACGCGCTGTTCGCCGGCCTCACCCTGGAGGGCGAACTGCTCGCCCGCCTGAGCGCGGGCATCGCGGCGGCGCACGACGCCGCCGCCCTGGGCGCCGCCGGGGCCGGGATCGTGCGGCTGTACCGGTTCGGCGACGCCTTCGCGCCGGCGCGGCCGGCCCTGGCCCGCCTCTGCGCCGTCCTGGCGGCCCGGGCGCTCTTCGTCGTCGAGGCCGTCCAGGACCCCCGCGCGGGGCTCGGCGCGATCCCGCTGGTCCTCGCCTGCCGCGACCTGTTCCGCGAGGTCGGCGCGGAGATCCCGGGCCTCGACGACCTGCGCGCCCCGTTCTCCGCCATGCTCGGCCGCCGCCTCGCCGATCCGGCGACGCCGCCGGCCCTCGCGGGGGCGGCGCTCGGCTTCCGGGTCGCCTGCGGCGCGGCCGGATCGGACCCGGAGGCCGCCCTGGCCTGGCTGCGCCGCTTCGGCCTGCCCGCGACGCTCGGCGACTTCCTCGCCGGCCTGTTCGCCCTCGCCCGCGAGGAGATCGCCGCCGACGCGACCCTCGCCTCCGTCGAGGGTCTGGTGGCCGCCTGGGGCGACGACGACTTCCTGCGCGCGCTGCCGTCCCTGCGGATGGCCTTCGCGTGGTTCCCGCCCCGGGAGCGCGAGCGCATCGCCGTCGCGATCCTGCGCCGGAGCGGCCTCGGCGAGGCCCGGGCCGAGGTCGAGGCCCTGGCCTGGATGCGCCAGCGCGCCCGCCCGGCCGATCAGGCCGAGGCCCTGGCCCGCGAGGCGCGGGTCGCCGCGCGGCTCGCCCGCCATGGGTTGACCTGAGCCGCGACAAGGAAAATTTTACCGCCGCGCCACGGGGAGAGGACTGCATGCAGCGTTACGAGCTGACGGCGGGAACATCCGCGAAGTTCTGGGAGGCCGGAGCCGAGGACAGCGTTCTCATCGTGAGATTCGGCCGGATCGGCACGCAGGGGCAGTCCAAGACGAAGAGCTTTCCGAGCGCGCAGGCGGCCCAGGTCGAACTCGACCGGCTGGTGCGGGAGAAGACCGGCAAGGGCTATCGCCCGGCGGGTGAGGCCGCGCCGGCCGGACCGGATCCGGCCTCCGGAGCGGGCGCCGCGGCGACGGGCAACGCCGCCGCATCCCCGGCGGCCGAAGCTCAGGTCGCCGAGGCCCGGTTCGCTGAGACCGGGACCGCCGGGACGTCGCCCGCCCCCGCCGCCGGCGCGGAGGCGCGCCGCGTCCCGATCTTCACCGGTACGCCCCTGCCCACCCGCAGCCGGCCCGGCGCGCCCCTCGACGCCGCCGCCGACTGGGCCGCCTTCGCGGCGCGGATCCGCCCGCTGCTGGAGGCCGCCCCGGACGAGGCGCGCGCGCCGGCCGAGGCCCTCGCCGCCCGGCTCGACAGCGCGCCGCCGGCCCTCGACCCGGACGAGGTCCGCGCTTGGCTGGAGCGGCTCGAGGCGGCCTGCCCGGCGCTGAGCCAGCGCCCCTGGGGCGCCAAGCCCGGACCGCAGGGGCCGGCGGCCCGGGCGGCGTTCACGCATCTCGCCCGCTGGCTCGTGGCCCGCTCCGGCACCGGGGGGACGCTCGTGGCCCTGCTCGACCGGCTGCGGCCCCGTCCCTCCGGCCGCTACGGCTCGCTCCCGGTCTCGGCCTGGGACATCCCCACCACCTTGGGTCTCCGGGCGGCCCTGGTCGCCGCCCCCGAGGCGGCGTACGCGGAGGCCCTGGACGCGGCCCTCCGGCTCGCCGCTTCGGACCCGGAGCCCACCCTCGCCCGCTGGCTCGCGGTGATCTTCGCGGACGACCGGCCCGGCGCCGACCACGCCCTCTCCGCCCGCGCGGTGCTGGCGCGCTGCGACCCGCCCGATCCCAAGGCCTACGGCAATTCCCACGTCGCCCTGCCGCTGATCGTCGACCTGCCGCCCGCGCAGGCCGCGCCCTGGTACGCCGCGCCCTATCACCGGGCGACGCTGGCGACTTGCGATGTCGGGGCCGAGGAGGCCGCCGCGACCGTGATCGCCGTCGCCGACGCGGCCGGCGAGCCGGCCACCCCCGGCCTCGTCTGGCTCCTGGAGGGGGCGGTCGGCCCCGAGCGCACGATCGTCGCCCGGGCCCTGCTGGAGACCCGCGCCGCCGACGCCCTCGACGCGCTCCTGCCCTTCGTGGGCACCAAGCTGGTCCGCGACGCCCTCGACGCCGCCGACGCGGCCTTCCCCGACTGGATGCTGCGGGCCTATCTGGGCGCGCTCCAGGGCAAGGGGGAGCCCGCCTACGGCCCCAGGGCCGTGACCCTCGCCGCGCGCCACGGGCACGAGACCGCCCGCGCCTGGGCGGCGGCCGAGGGCGGCCGGGGCGCGGGGCGCCTGGACCGGCTGCTCGCCGCCGGCAGCGCGCCGCAGGCGGCCCCCGAGGCCCTGCCGTCCGTGCTCCGGGATCCGCCCTGGCGGCGGCGCGGGGCCGCGCGCGCCCGGTCGGAACGGGCGGTGGCGCCGATCCCGACGCCCTTCGCGCACGGCTTCGACCCCGACGAGGCCCTCGACCGCAGCACCTTCTACTTCGAGGCCGGGACGCTGGTGGAGTCCATGACGGACCTCGCGGCGCGGATCCGCGCCACCGAGGCGGAGGCGCTCTACGACATGCCGATCCCGCCGCCGGCCGAGCCCGTGCCCGCCGCCGACGCGGATCCGGCCACCGCCCTGGCCTGGCTCGACCGCCGGCTCGACCTGGACCGCGACGCGTTCACCGGCTTCTTCTACTTCAACTACGGGCCCTGGTTCCGGATGGTCGGGTGGCAGCCCGAGCCCCTGGCGCTGATGCTGTGGGAGAAGACCGGGCCGCAGCGCGCCCACTACGTCGCGTGGCGGCGCACCATCGCGGTGATGCTGTCGCGCTTCGGCGCGCGGGCCGTGCCCGGCCTCGTCCGCCTCGTCGCGGCGGATCCGGCGCAGCTCCTGCCGGAGGTCGAGCCGGTGGACGCCGCCGACCTCGCCCCGGTCGCCGCCCGGGCGTTCCACCGCACCCGCAAGCTGCGGCCGGCCGCGGCCGCGTGGCTGCGCGCCCATCCCCGCACCGCCGCGCTGCGGCTCCTTCCCGAGACCCTCGGGGCCGCCGGCCCGGACCGCGACGCGGCCGACGCGGCCCTGCGCTTCCTCGCCGCCGAACCCGCGGGGCGCGCCGCCCTCGACGCCGCCGTCGCGGCCTACGCGGAGCGGGATCCCGGCGTGCCCGGGGCGGTGGCCGCCGGCGTCGACAGCGACCCGCTGGAGCAGGTGCCGTCCAAGCCGCCGAAGCTCCCCGACTGGGTGGTCCCCGCCGCCCTGCCCCGCCCGGTCCTGCGGAGCGGCGGCGCCCTGCCCGACGCCGCCGTCACCGCCCTGTGCGAGATGCTCGCCTTCTCCGACCCGCTCGCGCCCTACGCGGGCGCCGCGCAGGTCCGCGCCGCCTGCACGCCGGAGAGCCTCGACGCCTTCGCGGTCGCGCTGTTCCAGTCCTGGATCGCCGCCGGCGCCAAGGCGACGGGAGAGTGGGCGATGCAGGCGCTCGCGCTGATCGGGGGCGACCACGCCGCCCGCGACCTCACCCGGCAGATCCGCGCCTGGGGGCAGGCCGGCCTCAAGCCGCGCGGCAAGGCCGGCATCGCCGTGCTCGCCGGGATCGGCACCGACGTGGCGCTGATGAACCTCAGCGCCATCGCCGAGAAGAGCCCGCTGCTGCAACTGCGCGAGGCCGCCCGCGCCGCCATCGTCGACGCCGCCGAGGCCCGCGGCCTCGACGAGGTCGACCTCGCCGACCGGCTCTCCCCCGATCTCGGCCTCGACGCGCGCGGCGGGCTGGACCTGTCCTTCGGGGAGCGCCGGTTCCGGGTCGGCTTCGACGAGACCCTGAAGCCCGTCCTGCGCGACGCCGAGGGCCGGCGGCTCGCCGCCCTGCCCCGCCCGACCAAGGCGGACGATCCCGAATCCGCCAAGGCGGCGTCCCGGCACTGGGCGGCCCTGCGCAAGGACGCGGAGGCGGCGGCCGGCCTGCAGATCACCCGGCTCGAGGCCATGCTGGCGTCCCAGCGCCGCGTCGCCCCCGGGGTGTTCTGGCCGTTCTTCGCCGCCCACCCGCTGATCCGCCACCTCGCCGGGCGGCTCGTCTGGGGCCTCTACCCGGACGCCGCGCCCGCGACGCCGCCGGGGCACGTCTTCCGCCTCGCGGAAGATCTCTCGCCGACCGACGCCGCGGACCACGCCCTCGCCCTCGACGTCGCGGCGGCCGAGGGCGTGGTCGGCCTCGTCCACCCCCTGCACCTCGACCCGGAGGAACGGACCGCCTGGAGCGGCCTGTTCGCCGATTACGAGATCGCCCAGCCGTTCCCGCAGATCGCCCGCGAGACCTTCGCGTTCACCGAGGCCGAGCGGGGCGCCGCCGAGACCCACCGCTTCGACGGGGTCCGGGTGGGCGGCCGCCGCCTGCGGGGGCTGCGGCCCCAGGGCTGGTCGACCGACACGGGGAGCGAGCACGTCCATGCGGTGCAGCGCCCGGTCGCGCTGCCCGACGGCACCCGCCTCGTCGCGGTCCTCCGATTCGAGGACGGGTTCTGGCACCGGCCCGGCCCGGAGGGCGACGGGATCCAGACGCTGCGGACCCTGACCCTGTCGGAGACCGGCTGGCGCGCCGCGGCGACCCACCGGTTCGGCGACCTCGACCCGGTGACCGCGAGCGAGGTCCTGCGGACGCCGAGCCTGCTCGCCGCTGCCGGCGACGCGTGAGAGGGAGACAGGCCATGGAACGCTACGAGCTGGTCGAGGGCAGCGCCGCCAAGTTCTGGGAGGTCGGCGTCTCCGGCCCGACGCTCACCGTCCGCTTCGGGCGCCTCGGCACCCAGGGCCAGAGCAAGGACAAGACCTGCGCCGACGCGGCCGCGGCCGTGAAGGAGAAGGACAAGCTCGTCCGCGAGAAGACCGCCAAGGGCTACGTCCGCGCCGACGGCGCGGCTCTCGCCCCGGCGCCCGCCCCGGCACCGACCGCCGCCGCCCGGAAGCCCGCCTCGGTGCAGGCGTCCGGGCCGGCCGGCGAGACGGTTGTCGAGCGAGCCGCGGAGCCGGCCGCCGCCCCGCCGCCGGCCGAGGCCCCGCCGGAGCCCGTCCCGCCCCCCGCCCCGGCCGCGGTCTTCGCGGCGGTGCCGCTGCCGACCCGCCTGCGCCCCGGTCCGCGCCCGGACGCGGCGGAAGCCTGGCAGGCGATCGCGGCGCCGCTGGCGGCCGCGCTCGGCGATGCCGAGGCCGCGCGCCTCGCCGGAGCGCCGCCGGACCGGGACGGCCTCGCCGCCTGGCTGGACGCGATCGTCGACGCCGCGGAGGCGCGCCGACAGGGGAATCCGTCCCGGGCCGCCACCGGCGACGCCGTCCTTCGAGGGGCACTGGAGGCGGTCCTGCGCTACGCCGTGGCCGAGGGCGGGACGGAGGCCGTCGCCCGGCTGGCCGACCGCCGCCGCCCGACCCCGAAGACGCCGCGCGCCTACCAGCGCCTGTCCTGGGCCGAGCCGCTCCACCTCGCCCTGCGGGCCGCCCTCGTGCACGCCCCGGAGGCCGATTACGACGCCGCGGTCGCGCTCCTGAACGCCCGGATCGCCGAGGACCACGACTGGCCGGCGGCCTGCGCCTTCGCGTTCATCCTGGCCGACGACCGGGCCGCCCCGCACCCGCTCCAGCCCGTCGCGGTGGTCGAGGCCGCCGCGTCGGCGGGGATCGACGTCACGGCCGAAACGGCCTACCTGCCGCTGCTGGCCGACGCGCCGCCGGAAGCGGTCGCGCGCTGGCGCGCCAAGCGCAGCTACCACCTCTACTTCGTCTACTGCGCCCTCGACGCGGCCGAGGCGGCCGCGACCCTGCTGGCGGTGGCCCGCGCCGCCGGGCAGCCGGCCCTGCCGGCCCTCGACTGGCTGCTGCACTACGCCCTTGACGAGCAGCGTCGCACGGTCGCCCTGGCGATCCTGTCGACGGGCGAGGCCGGGGCGCTCCCGGCCCTGCTGCCCCACCTCCACGAGAAGCCCGTCGCGGCCGCCCTCGACGCGGCGCTGGAGGCCGATCCCGCCGCGATCCTGCCCCGCTGCCTCGCGGCCCTCGCGGGCGGCCGGTCCGAGCCCGCCCTGCGCGCCCGGGTGAACCGGGCGCTCGACGCCCACGGGCTCGACACGGTCCGCGGCTGGCTCGCGGCGTCGGGCGGGCGCGGGGCCGGCATCCTCGACGCCCTGGCGGAAGCCCGCGCGGTGCCCCTCGCGGAGCCCGCCGCCTGGCCGCGGGTGCTGCGGGACCCGCCCTGGCGGGCCAAGGCCCGGACCCGGGACGACCTCGTCCTCGCCCTCGCGCCGCTGCCGACGCCGTTCGCCCACGCGGTGCCCGAGGTCGCGCCGAGCTACTGGCGCGCGCGGAACGCCGTCACCCTCGACGGCCCGGAGGCGCTGCGGGCCTTCGTGGCGGCCGCCGAGCTTTCCCATCCGACGCAGGGCTGGAGCCGGATCCCGCCCCCGCTCTCCGAGCCGCCGCGCGACGATCCGCCGGCCCTGATCGCCTGGGTCGCCGGCCGCGTCGCCCAGATCGACGAGGCCTGCCATTACTGGGCGAACTCGCCCTATCGCCAGCTGGTCGGCAGCCTGGAGCGGCAGCCCGAGCCCCTGGCGCTCGCCCTCTGGGCCCAGTCGCGCGTCGTCGCGGGATGCTTCCACGTCTCGCAGTGGCCGGAGATCGTGTGGGCGATGCTGTCGCGGTTCGGCGAGCGGGCGATGCCGGGCCTCGTCGGGCTGGTCGAGGCCGATCCGGTCGGGCTCCTGCCGGCGGTCCTGGCGGTGGACGATGCCCGCCTCGCCGGGCCCGCCGCCCGCGCCCTCACGAAGCTCAAGAAGGCCCGCGAGCCGGCCCTGGCCTGGCTGCGCCGCCATCCCGAGACCGCCCTCACCCGCCTCTTGCCCGACGCCGTGGGCCGGCCCGGGGCGCTGCGCGACGCCGGCGAGCACGCCCTGCGCGTGCTGGCGCAGGACCGGGCGGACGGCCGCGCCATCATCGCTTCCGTGGTCGCGCGCTACGCGGACCAGGCACCGGACGTGACCGAGGCGGTCGCGCAGGTGCTCGACCGCGATCCCCTCGCCCGCGTCCCCGCCAAGGTCGGCAAGCCGCCCGCCTGGGTCGTGCCGTCCATGCTGACCCGGCCGCGTCTGCGGGACGGGACCGCCCTGCCGGACGCGGCGATCCTGACCCTGTGCGAGATGCTGTCCTTCACCAACCCGGACGCCGTCTACGCCGGCGTGCCGATGGTCCGCGAGGCCTGCACCGAGGCGAGCCTCGCGGCCTTCGCGTGGGACCTGTTCTCCGCTTGGATCGCCGCCGGGACGCCCTCCAAGGACGGCTGGGCCCTGCGCGCGCTGGGCTGGTTCGGCACCGACGCCACCGCCCGCGACCTGACCCGCCTGATCCGCCGCTGGCCCGGCGAGGCCGCCCACGCCCGCGCGGTCACCGGACTCGACGTGCTGGTCGACATCGGCACCGACGTCGCGCTGATGAACCTCAACGGCATCGCCGAGAAGCTGAAGTTCAAGGGGCTCCAGGAGAAGGCCCGCCAGAAGATCGCCCAGCTCGCCGAGGCCCGCGGCCTCACCCCCGAGGAACTGGCAGACCGGCTCGCCCCCGACCTCGACCTCGACGAGCGCGGCGGCCTCGACCTCGATTTCGGCCCCCGCGGGTTCCGGGTCGGGTTCGACGAGACCCTCAAGCCCTGGGTCCGGGACGCCGCCGGCCAGAGGCTCAAGGACCTGCCCAAGCCCGCCAAGGCCGACGAGGCCGGCAAGGCCGCGGCGGCGGTGGCCCGCTGGGGCGCCCTGAAGAAGGACGCGCGGGCCGTGGCGAGCCTGCAGGTGGCCCGCCTGGAGGCGATGCTCGCCGGCGCCCGCCGGGTCCAGCCGACGGTGTTCGGCCCCTGCTTCGCCGCGCACCCGCTCGTGCGCCACCTCGCCCAGCGCCTCGTCTGGGCCACCTTCGCGGATGCCGACCCGCGGACCGGTCCGGGCCTGACCTTCCGGGTGGCCGAGGACCTGACCTTCACGGATGCCGACGACGCGCCGCTCGACCTCGACCTGACCGGGGCGGCCCCGGGCCTGATCGGCCTCGTCCATCCCCTGCAGCTCGACACCGGGGCGCTGGCGGCCTGGGGGGCGCTGTTCGGCGACTACGAGATCGTCCAGCCCTTCCCGCAGCTCGCCCGCGAGACCTACGCCTTCACGGAGGCCGAGGCCGCCGCATCGACCACGAGCCGCTTCGCCGGGACCGTCGTGGAGGCCAACCGCCTGCGCGGCATGGCCGCCCGGGGCTGGCCCCTCGGGGCGCCCCAGGATGCCGGGGTGGTGTGGTGGATCGAGCGCGCCGTGACCTTCCCGGGCGGCGCGGCCGGCCAGGCGTCGCTGACCTTCTCGGAGGGCCTGTTCACCGGCGCGGTGGAGTTCGAGGACCGGGAGCAGACCCTCGGCGACCTGACCCTCGGCTCGCCCTGGAGCAGCCGGTCGGATCCGGGCCAGCGCACCTTCGGCGAGCTCGCGCCGGTGACGGCGAGCGAGCTCCTGCGCGGGCCGAGCCTCCTCGCCGGGACGCGGCTGCGGTGAGCCTCGACCCGGTCACGCGCTGGCGGCTCATCCTGGGCGAGGCGGCGGATTCCGCCTGCGCGGGGGCCGGCTGCGCCCTCTCCGGCGATGCGGCCGCCATGGATCAGGCGCTCGACTGGCTCTACGGCCGCGACGCCGAGGGCGCGGCGCGGGGGGAGCGCCGCCAGGGCGGGCGCGAGGGCTCGACCCTGACGGTGCCGGGCTGGATCAACGCGGTCCACACGCTCTTCCCCCGCGAGACGATCGAGCGGCTGGAGCGCGACGCGATCGAGCTCTACGCCATCGACGACGTGGTCACGAACCCCGAGGTGCTGTCCCGGGTCGAGCCGAACGAGACGCTGCTGAAGGCCGTCCTGCGCACCAAGCACCTGATGGCGCCCGACGTGCTGGTGATGGCCCGCAGGCTCGTGCAGGAGGTGGTGCGGCAGCTGATGGAGCGGCTGGCGCGGGACCTCGCGGTGGCGTTCTCGGGGGTGCTCGACCGGCGGCGCCACACCCGCCTGCCCGGCGCCCGCGACCTCGACCTGAACCGGACGATCCGCGACAACCTGCGCCACTACGATCCCGAGAGCCGGCGGATCACCGTCGAGCGGCTGCACTTCTTCGCCCGGAACCGGCGCCAGATGCGGCCCTGGCAGGTGATCCTGCTCGTCGACCAGAGCGGGTCGATGCTCGATTCGGTGATCCACGCCTCGGTGATGGCCGCCTGCCTGTGGAAGCTCCCCGGCATCCGCACCCACTTGGTCGCCTTCGACACGGCGGTGGTGGACCTGACCCGCGACTGCGACGACGCCTGCGAGCTGCTCATGAAGGTCCAGCTCGGCGGCGGCACCGATATCGGGGGCGCCGTGCGCTACGCGGCCGGGCTGATCACCGCGCCGGAGCGGGCGATCGTGGTCCTGGTCTCCGACTTCTACGAGGGCGCGAGCGAGGCCGCCCTGGTCGAGCAGGTGCGGGCGCTCTCCGGCCAGCGGACCCGCGTGCTGGGCCTCGCGGCCCTCGATTCGGAGGCGCGGCCCGCCTACGACCGGGCGATGGCCCAGCGGCTCGTAGCGGCCGGCGCCGAGATCGGCGCGATGACGCCCGGCGAGCTCGCCGGCTGGCTCGCCGCCGCGATCCGGGCCTGAGCGGCGCCGATGGCCCGCCCCGACCTCCGCGCGCTCACGGATGACGGCCTGATCCAGCTCGCCAATGCCGGGCTGGTGAAGCGGGCGCTGCGCGAGGTGGCCGCCGGCCAGGGGCCGGACCTCGCGGAGGCCGGGGACGGCACCGTCGAGGCGCGCTTCGCCGACGGCACGGTCACGCGGCTCGGCCCCGGCCGGCCTCCCGGCGAGGCCAGCTGCACCTGCCCGGCGAGCGGGATGTGCCGGCACCGGGTCGCCCTCGTCGTCGCCTACCGGGCCGCCCCGGTCGCGGACGGGCCGGCCGACGGGACCGGCGATGGGGGCGGCGATGGAGATCCCGAGGGTGCGGCGGTGCCGGCCGCGGCGCCGGTCGCCTGGGATCCCGGCACCCTCGACGGCGCGGCCCTCGAGGCGGGGCTCGGCGGCGCGGCGGCGGCGGAGCTGCGGCGCCTCCTGGCGGGTGGGATCACGGTCGGGCTGGAGCGGGGCGCCGTCCCGGCCGCGCGGCTCCCGACCGCGACCGTGCGCTTCCTCGTGCCCGACGCTGTCGGCTACGCCCGCTGCGACTGCGCGGCCGGGGGCGGCTGCGCCCACGTCGCCCTGGCGATCCGCGCCTTCCGGGAGGCCGCGGGCGCCGCCGAGATCCGCCTGGGCGGCGCGGCCCCGGCCGGAGCGGAGGCGAAGCTGGCGGAGACGGACCTCGCGGAGGCCGCCGACCGGGTGGTCGCCGGCCTGCTGGAGGCCGGTGTCGTGTCCGGACCGGAGGCGCACGGCGCGGCCCTCGTCCGGCTCCGGCGGGCGGCCGAGAGGCGTGGCGCCACGCAGCTCCTGCTGGCGGAGGCGGATCTCGACGGGCAGGTCGCGGCCTATGCCGCGCGCCACGCCGCCTACGACGCGGCCGTCGTCCTGGCGCTCGCCACCGAACTCCTCGGCCGCGTCCAGGGCGGTGAGGCCGCCCTCGGCCTCGGCCAGCCCTACGAGACCGCCATGGGCAAGACGCGCCTCGTCTCCCTGGGCGCCCGGCTCCTCGCCCGCGGGCGCGGCGCCACCGCCCGGGTGGCGCTGGCCGACACCGATACCGGCGCGCTCTTGGCGCTGGAGCGCGCGTTCGCGCCGGGCGAGGCCGAGGCGGATATCGCGGCCGGCCTGCCGGGGCGCCTCCTGAGCCCGGGCCTGTCCGTCTCGGGCACCGGCCAGGGCCAGATCCTGACCAGCGTCGCGCGGCGCCGGGCCGACGGGCTCCTCGCCCTCGGCCAGGGCGCGCGGGGCCGCACGGCGCTGCTGCCGCGAGACGCCCTGGTGGCCCTGCCGGCCCCCCTGGCGGCGCGGGACGTCCCGTCGATCCTGCGCCGCCTCGCCGACCGGCCGCCCGTCTTCCTGCGCCCGCGCGACCGGCTGGAGGCCTTCCACGTCTTCGCCGTCGAGGCGGTCCTGGGACAGGCCTGGGCGCCCGGCGCCCAGACGTGGCAGGCCGCCGTCGCGCTGCCGGGGGCGGGCGGCACGCTGTATCTCGCCCGCGCCTACGACCCCGCCGCGCCGCACGCCCTGGACGCCCTCGCGGGCGCCTGCGCGGGGCGCTGGGGACCCGTGCGGCAGGTCGCCGGCCCGGTGCGGATCGCGGACGGCACCCTGGTCTGCGATCCCTGGTCGGTGTCGGTCGATCGGCTCGTCGTGCCCGACCTCGCCGTCCCCGACGGCGCCGGCCACCCGATCCCGCCGGCGCCGGACCTGGGGCCGGCCACGCTCCTCGACGAGGCGGCCGCGCTCCTGGCGAACGCCCTCCATGCGGGGCGGCGGGCCTTCGCGGCCAGCGCCCGCGCCGGCGGCGCCGACCTGGTCGCACGCCTCGCCGCGACCGGCTATCCGGCCACCGCCGCGCGGCTCTCCGCCTTCCTCTCCGCCACCCTGGCGGCTCCGGGCGCGCAGTCCGAGCCCTTCGCCCGGGCCGCCCTCTGGGTCGCCGCCATGCGCGACGATCCCGGGCCGGAAGAGGCCTGATGAGGCCCGATCACGGAATCGTGCGCGCGCGGTTGCCCCCTCGGTCCCGCTGGGGCAGGTTGCCGCGGCTTCGGGCGCCGCGATTCGCCGGCCGGCCCGTCCCGGTCGTTTCGCGAGGAGCCCGGATGCGAGGACCCGTCGACCGTCGCGCGCGCGCGACGCATCCCTGCCCGGCCGCGCGGGCCGGCGCGGTGGCATGAGGGTCATCCGCGCGGCGCGCCTCCACCTGCGGGACGCCACCTCCGACAAGGTCTACGACGTCGACCTGATCGAGAACGAGGCCCTCGGGACGCCCGAGCGCTACTTCGTCAACACGCGCTACGGCCGGCGCGGCGCGACCCTGCGCGAGGGCTCCAAGACGCCCCAGCCCGTGACCGCCGAGGCGGCCGCCCGGGTGTTCGACAGCGTGGTCGTCTCCAAGATCAACGGCGGTTACCGGCGGGTCGACGGCCCGGAGACCGCCGCACCCGAGGCGACGCCCGACGGGCGCGATGGCGTGCTGCGGGCGCGGCTCTCCGCCTGCCTGCGCGAGAGCTGGGCCGAGCGTGACCGCGACCGCCTGCTCTGGCGCATCGGCGAGTTGCGGCTGGCCGCGACCGCCCCGGATCTGATCGCCCTCGCGCGGGGCCTCGGCCCGGCGCGGGCGAGCTACGCCCTGGTCTGGGCGCTCGCCCGGGCGGCGGGCGCACAGGCCGGTCCGGCGCTCGCGGCGATCGCCGCCGAGGCGCCCGGCAGCGTGGTCCGCGACCTCGCCCGCTTCGCGCTCACCGCCCCGCTCACCGGGCCCTACCGGCCGCCGGAGGCCGAGCCGGACCTGCCCGGCATGCTCGCCCGGCCGGCCGAGGCGGGCGACGTCGACGGGTTGTGCGGGGCGCTGAACGGCCTTGCCCGGCACGATCCGGGCCGGGTCGGGCCGGCCCTGGTGGCGCTCGGCCGCCGGGCGCAGGCGGCGCCCGGCCTGCACGCGACGCTCTGCGCCGCCCTGCTCCGGCTGCCGGCGCGGCCGCCCTACCTGATCGGCCTGCGGCGCCTCTTCAAGCACGCCGAGATGGCCGACGATGCCGCCCTGTTCGGCGCCACCGCCCAGCGCTTCGAGACCGCGCAGGCGATGTATCAGGCCGGCCGGAGCCACGCCTACGTCCCCGACCTCCGGCGCTACGTCGCGGTGGACGCGGCGCGCCAGGGGCCTGAGGCGCGGCTCGGCCTGTCCACCGCCACCCGCGCCTACATGAAGCGGCGGATCTGGCGCGCCCTGCGCAAGCGCGGCGCCGTCGGGGACCCGGCCTTCGCGGCGCTGGCGGCGGACTTCCTGCTGGCGCTCGGGCCGGAGGATCTCGATCCCCCGACCCGCTGGACCGCCTGGGGGCGGAAGCCGGACGGGACCTGGGGCCGGCAGGCGCGGGCGCGGGGACCGCTCGGCCGCAACTGGACGGCGAGCCAGCTCCTGTACCGTCACGCCCCGGAGGCCCGGCCGCGGACGGGTTCGCTGACTTTCCTGGAGACCGGCGCCGTCGATCCCGACCGGCGCGACGAGGCCTTCCCCGACCTCTGGAGCGCCCGCCCGGACCTGGCGCTCCGCCTCGCCGCGGAGGGGCGGATCGAGCCGGTGGCGCGGCTGGGCCTGCGGGTGCTGCGCGCGGACCCGCGGGCCTGCGCGGCCCTGACGGCCAGCGAGATCGGGCGCCTGCTGGCCGCCCCGCACGACGCCGTGCGGACCTTCGCGTTCCGGACCGCCCAGGCGCGTCTCGCCGCCGGGATCGCCGAGCCTGCCGAACTCGCCGCCCTGGTGGCGGCGCTGCTCGCGAGCCCGGAGCCGGAGGCGCGGGCGCTGGCCCTGCGGCGCCTCGAGGCGGAGGCGCCGATCGTCTGGTCGGATCCCGACCTCGCCGCCGCGCTGCTCACGAGCCCGGAGCCGGACGTCCAGGCGGCCCTCCCCGGCCTCGCCGGGGCGCGGGCGCTGCCCACCGGGCTCGCGGCGCCCCTGGTGGCGCGGCTGGTGGCGTGGCTGCGGGCGATGCCGCCGGAGCCCGACGCGGCCGCGACGGCCGCGATCCGGGGTCTGCGCGCCGCCCTGCCCTTCCTGTGGCCGGACCGCGACCTGCCGGTCACGTCCGAGACCGCCGCCGCCCTGATCGCCCACCCGTCCGCCGCGGTCCGGTCCGCCGGCCTCGCCCTCCTGGCGCAGTCCGAGGCCGGGGCCGCCGGCCTGCCGCCGGAGAGCTGGGACGCGCTGATCGGCGCGGAATCCGAGGACATCCGGATCGCCGCCCTCGTCCTGCTGGCGCGCCTCGATGACGCGCGGCTCGGGCCCTACGCGGACCGGATCGTCGCCTTCGCCAGCGGGCCCGGCAGCGCCGTCCGGCGGGCTGCCCGGCCCCTTGTGGCGCGCCTCGCGGCGGCGGATCCGGGCCTCGCTCCCCGCCTCGCCCGGGAGCTGATCGGCAGCCTGTTCCGCGCGGAGCCCGACGACGCCTACGCGGCCGACACCGTGGCCCTGCTGCGCGAGGCCCTGCCTGGGGAATGCGCCGCCCTCGACGACGGCACCCTGTGGCGCCTGCTGCAGGCGCGCGCGGACGGCGCCCGCCGCCTCGGCGCCGCCCTCCTGCCCGACCGGCGCCCCGAGGCCCTCAGCGTCCGCCAGATCGCCCGGCTCGGCAGCCACCCGTACCGGGCGGTGCGGGACTGGGCGACGGCGGCCTTCGCGGCCGACCCGGCCCGGTTCCAGGCCGCGGCGGCCGAGGCCGTCCTCCTGGTCGAGAGCGACTGGCCCGACACCCTCGCCTTCGCCCGCGGCCTGTTCGACGCGTGGCCGGAGACCGCCTGGACGCCCGAGGCGCTCGCCGTCGTCACCGACAGCGTCAAGCCGGAGGTCCTGGCCCTCGCCCGCCACCTCCTGCGCAGCCGGCTCCGGCCCGAGGACGCGGAGGCGCAGGTCCTGCGCCTCCTGGAACACCCCGCCCCGTCGATGCACCTCCTGCTCACCGAGTTGCTCACCGAGCAGGCCGTGGCGAGCGAGGCGGCCTTCGCGCGGCTGATCCCCCTCGCCCGCATCGTGATGCTGCAGGTGCTGCGCGGCCGGGTCGCCAAGGACCGGATGGCCGCCTTCCTCCGGGCCGAGGCCCTGCGCAGCCGCGCCCGCGCCGAGGCGCTGCTGCCGCTCTTCGCCGACCTGACCCTGAGTGGCACGGCCCGGGACCGCAGCGCCGCGATCCTGGCCCTGCGCGACGTCGCCGACGCGCATCCCGATCTCGCCGTGCCCCTCGTCCGGCGCCCGCCGGAGGCGCGGGGACCCGTCTCCGTCTCGGAAGAGGCCCGATGAACTTCGTCCATCGCTACCTCGGCGAGAGCCGGGCCGTCTCGGACGCGGACGCGACCCGGCTCGGCTTCGTTCCCGACACCTTGCGCGAGCCGACCTACTTCGCCGGGACGGTGGCGCGGCACCTGCCGTTCCGGGAGGCGATCTCCGCCCTGCACCACGTCGTCGTGTCGGACCTGCGCTTCAAGCCGAAGGACCGCACCGCCTACTTCGCGTGGCTCCAGGCCCACGAGCAGGAACTCCTGGCCGAGGCCCTCGCCGAGAAGGACAGCCTGCGCGCCGAGATCGAGGCGCTGCGCGCCGAGTCCCGGGACATCGCGGCCCGCTCCGACGCGGTGATGCGGTCGTTCTACGACGCGCGGAAGCGGTACTTCGACTATCTCTACCGGGAGAACCTCGACGCCTGGATCGTGCTCGACCCGGTCATCACCGTCCATCCGGACGAGATCTTTTTCGAGGCGTTCAGCCTCGACGAGTCGAGCTACGGGCGCCTGTCCTGCGACCACGACACGTTCGCGCGGATCGGCGACATGGCCTGCGGCACGACCAACATCGACTACAGCCACGCCCTCTACGACGAGTTCCAGAAGATCCGCAGCTACCGCGACACCGAGCTGGCGATCGACCCGACCGGCTTCGCGGTCCAGACCTCCGGCGAGGCCGCCTACCGCGAGGACAAGATCGACCTGCCCGATTCCTGGATGCGGGGCTTCCTGCAGGTGTCGAGCGCCATGGCGCAGCCCGCCCACGTGGTGGACCTGCACCCGGTCGACATGCACGCGATCCTGACCCGCCTCGCCGCGCGCCGCGAGCGCCACGGCCCGCGCTCCCTGCGGTTCCTGCTCGAGCCCGGCCGGCCGGTCAGCGTGCTGATCGAGCCCTGGAACGAGCGGCTGACCTTCCGGCGCTCGATCTACCGCGGGGGCGCGGCCGCGGAGATCCGCCTGTGGGGCCGGCGGCGGCTCGCGATCCTGGCCCGGACCCTGCCGCTCGCCCGGTCGGTGCGGCTGCACCTCCTCGGCACCGGGCTCCCCACCTTCGCGGTGGTGGATTTCGGCGGCCTGCGCTTCACGCTCGGCCTGTCGGGCTGGACCGCCAACGACTGGTCCCGGGCCGGGCAGTTCGACCTGCTCGCGCCCCGGGCCGACGTCGACGCCGACACCGCCGCCCGGGTCTTCGCGGCGCTCCGGCGCCACCACGCCGCCGACACCGGGCAACTCGCCGCCGAGACCGGCCTCGACCGGTCGACCGTGGAGGCGGCGCTCGGCGGCTACGTGCAGGCGGGCCGCGCCATGTTCGACCTCGACAAGCGGGTCTACCGCCTGCGGGAGCTGACCCGGGAGCCGCTGGCGCCGGGCGCCCTGCGCTTCGCCTCCGAGCAGGAGGCCAAGGCCGACCGGTTCCTGGCGGCCGGACTGGTCACCCTCGGGCCCGTCGAGCAGGCCGGCGACAGGCGGCGCCTGAGCGGGACCGTGCTGGACGACGGCCGGAGCCTGACGCCCGCGGTGGAGCTCGATTCCGACGACCGCATGGTCGGCGGCAGCTGCCAGTGCGGGTTCTACACCCACAACCGGCTGACCCAGGGCCCCTGCGAGCACATGCTGGCCGTGCGCCGCCTCGTCCACGCCCAGGTCGAGGGCAAGCCGGTGCGGTGGCAGGCGTGAGACGGACCCGATTGATGCGGCCGCGCGCCTGGCCTATCCTCCCCGCGACGAGGGGCGTCGGCCGGGGCGGACCTTGCATTTCGGGCGGCGATTCGCCGTCCCTGCACCCTGCCCGGCAAAGCGTCACTGGCCCGCTCTTCACTGGGCCGGCACTGACCACCGGTGCGCGTTCGCGGTTTGGGTTCGCTGAACCCAAACGCGCACCGGTGGTCGTGCCGGCGTCGAGTGGACCGGGCCAGTCCCGAGACTTGACGAAGGCATCCCGGCCGACGTCCCCCGTCACGCCTCCTGCCCGCGCCAGAGGCCGCCGATGAGCCAGCAGCCCGGCAGCCTGACCCGCCAGCAGCTCTACGACCGGATCCGCGAGAGCTCGAAGGACGAGGTCATCCTCGAGGAGATGATCCGGCTCGGCTTCTGGCCGGACGGGGAAGCGCAGCCTAACCCGCCGGACGACCTGATCCGCCGCCGCGGCGAGATCGCCCGCGCCCTCGCCGACCTGCACCGGCGGGAGGCGGCGTGGCGCGACCCGGAGGCCGCCCTCAAGGAGATGCATCGCCGCCGCAAGAAGGCGGCGCTGGAGCGGCGGCGCGAGACGCGGCTGCGTAACGCCCGCGACCGCCACGCCCGGGCGCAGGCATGGCACGCGCGCCGGGAGGCGGAGATCCTCCATCTCGGCGACGGCGTCTCGGCCGGCCTCGCGCACGCGGACGCTCCGGGGCGGGGGCCCGCCCCCGGTCTCCCGCCCTTGGCGAGCCCGAAGGCGCTGGCCGAGGCCATGGGGATCGGCCTCGGCGAGCTGCGCTTCCTCGCCTACGACCGGGCGCTCAGCGCGGTGAGCCATTACCGGCGCTTCACCATCCCCAAGGAGGCGGGCGGCCTGCGCCGCATCTCGGCGCCGATGCCGCGCCTGAAGCGGACGCAGTACTGGATCCTCGACGCGCTCCTCGCCCACGTCCCCGTGCACGCGGCGGCCCACGGCTTCGTGCCCGGCCGCTCGATCGTCACCAACGCCGCCGCCCATGTCGGGCGGGACGTCGTGGTCAATCTCGACCTCAAGGATTTCTTCCCGAGCCTCGATTACCGGCGGATCAAGGGGAAGTTCCGGGGCCTGGGCTACGCCGAGCCGGTAGCGACCGTGCTGGCGCTGCTCTGCACCGAGCCGGACGTGGACGCGGTCGAGATCGACGGCGCCCGCCTCTACGCCGCCCGGGGGCCCCGCCGGCTGCCGCAGGGCGCGCCGACGAGCCCCGCGCTCACCAACCTCGTCTGCACCCGGCTCGACGCCCGGCTCGCCGGCCTCGCCGGCAGCCTCGGTTTCACCTACACGCGCTACGCTGACGACCTGACCTTCTCGGCCTCCGGCGAGGCCGCCGGGAAGGTCGGCGCGCTGCTCAAATACGTCCACGCCATCGTTGCCGGGGAGGGCTTCACCGTCCATCCGGACAAGACCCGCGTGATGCGCCGCGGCCGGCACCAGGAGGTGACCGGGCTCACCGTCAACGAGCGGGTCGGCGTGCCCCGCGAGACCCTGCGCCGCTTCCGTGCCCTCCTGCACGGGCTCGAGCGGCACGGGCCGGCCGGGCGCCGCTGGGGCGCGGCCGGCGAGGCGGGCGTGCTCCGCGCCGCGGTCGGCTTCGCCCAGTTCGTCCGGATGGTCACACCGGAGACCGGCGCGCCGCTTGTCGCGCAGGCCCGCGCCCTCGCGGACCGCCATTCGGCCCCGGTGACGGCGCCCCGGCAGCCGGACTTCCGCGCCCGGTCCGCGCGGGGCGAGGTGCCCCTCGCCCGCTGGTGGGTGCCGGCCCCCCGCCCCGCGCCCGAGCCGGACCCGATCCTGGCCGAGGCGGAGGCGGCCGCGGCCAGGGCTGCGGCCGCGCCGGTTCCGGGCCGCAGCGGCGTGCCGGCCTCCGGGCGACCGCGTCTCGGCGCGCCGGAACCGGCCGCCCGCGCGGAGGCCGCGCCGGACGCGGGCGCCGAGCCCGACGACACCCCGATGAAGCCCTGGAAGGTCGTCCTGGGGATCTTCGTCCTGTTCCAGGCGGCCGCCCTGCTGCACCCGGCGCTCGGGCTGCTCGTCCTCGCGGTCGCCCTGCTCCTCGGCCTGCGACGCCTGCTGCACCGCTGGCGCCGGCGCCGATGAGCCTGGCCCGGAGCCTCCCGGCCGGGCACCTCCGGACCAGCCTCGCCGCGCTCTTCGCCCTGGCCCCGGTCCTCTCGCTCGGACCGGGGGCGTCCCGGGCCGACGAGGCGCCTGCCGCACCCGTCTTCAACAAGGCCGAGGCCGCGGAGATCGCGGCGCCGCTGCGGCAGGACCCGGCCTTGCTGCGCAGCTTCGGCACCTGCCCGGCCGACATCTTCGCGCGGGAGCGCCCGTTCTGGCGGTGGGCGTTCGCGCCCCGCCGGCCCACCGAGCGCCGCTGCGCGCGCGAGCCCGCTTCCTGCTACGCGCTCTGCACCCGGTGGTCGAACGCGCCGGCCTGCTTCGACCTCGCCCTCGCCCTGGAACACCACTCCCTCGACGTCGCCGACATCCTCGACAAGGAGCGGCTCTACGCCCTCGCCTGCGCGGGCGGGTTCCCGGCGGGCTGCACCAACCGGGCGGCCGGGATCCGGAACGGCGGCTACGCGGAGGATCCCTTCCGCGACGCGCCGCGCGCCGACATGGATGCCTGCCTCGCCCGGAGCTTCCGTCTCGATTGCGACCGGCGCGGCGCCTGGGGCTGCGCCATGCTCGGCCAGGCCTATCGCCTCGGCGAGGGCGTCGCCGCCGAGGCGTCCCGGGCCCGGGCGGCGTTCGACATGGCCTGTGCGATCAACCCGGACTTCGCGGCCTGCACCTTCGCCAAACGGCAGCTGGCCGAGATGGGCGCGCCGTGAGCGCCGGCGACGCCGGACCGGCTTCCGACGCCCTGCGGGCCCTCTACGGGCGGGTCGACCCAATGCCCGAGGGGCCGCCGGCCCCGGGCCACGCCCGCGCCTCCCTGTGCGTGGACGTGGGCGACGGGGACGACGTCGCCGCCGCCGAGCGCTGGATGCTGGCCCATGCCAGCCGGCTCACCCGCGTGCGCAGCACCGGCTGCGGCTGCTGCGTGATCGGCTGGGACATCGAGGGGCCGGCGGCGCTCGTCGCCACCCTGCCGGCGGCGCTCGGGGCAACCTCCGACTGGGCCGGCCCGGCCGCGACCCCGCGGCGCGCGGCGAGCGCGCGGGGCCGGCGCTTCTGGGCGCACGGGTGGGAGCGCTGGTGGGAGCGCTGGGTCCGCCGCCGCTGAGACGCGACCGACATGCGGCCCCTACGGGGAGCCTAGCGCGGTTCCGCGACGGCCTCGGCGCGGTCCAGCACCGGCGGCGCCGGCCTCTGCTCCGGGATCAGCCGGTCCGGCGCCGCGCCGCGCTCGAGAGTGGCGACCGCCAGGGGCGCGCCGCGGCCGCGCAGGGCGTGCGTCCCCAGCGGGCGGGCGCGGACGCCGTCGGGCATCCGGTCCAGCCGGTCGAGGAGATCCTGCGAGATCAGGATGTCGACGCCCAGCGGGCGGCACAGGGCCTCGATCCGCGCCGTCACGTTCACAGCGTCGCCGAAATACGCGATCTTGTGGCGGTCGACCCCGACTTCGGCCGTGACCACCGGACCGCCGTGCAGCGCCGCCTGCAGCCGCGGGACCGTCCCGAACCGGGCTTGCCAGGCCGCGGCGTCGGCCTCGATCCGGTCGAGCACCGCGAACACGCAGGTGACGCAGCGCGCGTCCTTGAGGCCGCGCTTCATCGGCCACGTGATCATCGCGAGGTCGCCGATGAAGTCGTCCGTGGAGCCGGCGTTGCGCCGCACCGGCTCGGCGAGCGTCGCGAACACGGCGCTGAGATATTCCTGCGCGCGCAGGTCGCCGTGGGTCTCCGCGAAGGCCGTCGAGCCGACCACGTCGAGGAACAGGAAGATCCGCTCCTCCTGCACCGGCTTGTGGTAGCGGCCGATCATGAAGTTCACGAACACCTCGCCGCCGATCAGGTCGCGCATGCGCATGACGAAGACCAGCAGGGCCGACACGGCCAGCGAGTAGGCGAGGAACCGCGGCGTGATCCGCACCGCCGTGGACAGGCTGTCGGCGGTGAGGCCGAAGGTCCAGACGACCAAGCCGCCGAGCGCGCAGCCGAGCGTGATCAGCACCACGTAGAGCAGTTCGGCAGCCAGCATGTAGACCAGCGCCGGCAGGCGGCGCAGCCGCGTCTGGACGCCCGACAGGGCCAGGCCGGGCACGAAGGCCAGCACCGTCCCGCCCACCGCCAGGGCGTAGACCAGGCCGGCGAGCATCGAGGCCCCGCCGACGAAGAGCAGGTTGTAGAGGAGGCCCGCCCCGCCGGAGGCGAGGAGGAGGGTCAGGGCCCAGAGCCAGCGGTACTGTGGGAGCATGGGCGGTCGGCGGGGTCGAGCGTGGCGGTGAGCACGGTTGGACCTACGCGATGGCGGGGGGCGAAGGCGAGAGGGGGGCGCCGCGACGGGTGGATGGGGCTGACGCCCTCGGGCTGGCCGGTCGCCCGTGACCGATCCGGAGCGATTCGCGCCGTCCACCCGACGTCGTCGGCCGGTGTCGCCGCGCGGCCACAGGTGGGGGCGCGTTCGATCCGGGAGGTTGGGACCTGCCCCCCGGCGGATCCCGCGAGGCTGGTGGTCCCGGCAGGACTCGAACCTGCAACCCAAAAAGGCTATTTCCGCCAGCAGCCTAACGAACGTCTACGGGTAATGGTTAGCACTTTGTGCGAGGACTGCAAGACGTAGCGCTGGCAGTTTCGTTTGAAGGTGACCGCAGCGCGGCCGGTCCTTCATCCAAACTCTTGGCATTGCTGGCTGCGTGATCATGTCTCTTCAATCAGAGCTGAACTGCAGCGTGCTCGCACGTTTCATCAAGAGGCAGCTCTCAAGATTGCAATCGAGCAGCGGAATAACACGGTCTGGCCAAAAGAATCTGGACCTAATCCGAGATCGTTGGCCGGATAGGCAGGCAATCCGCCTTCCGACACACTGATGAGAGTTACGAAAGTCTGCCGCGATTGCAGAGGCGTTTCATTTCCAGCTTATCTATTTAGGCTTAAAATCTCCAAAGAACGAAGTCGGAATGAAAATCTTATTAAACTTTCATGTCGGGATTGCGCTCATCAGCCGATAGTCATGCGCGGGTAGGATCGGTTGACTGGCTATACGGACGCAGCCTCAGTTCGCATATTAGGCTCCATGTTTCTCGGCTTGAGGTGGCCATCCACGAAGGTGCCGGCCTCCGAGAGAGCTGCGCGCCCCTCCGCAAGGTTCGGGAAGAACAGATGCCAAGCGTGGATCATCGCGGGCCAGATCCGAAGCGTGACGTCCATGCCCGCGCTGCCGGCCGCGCCGGCCAGACACACCGCATCATCGAGGAGCGTCTCGTCCGAGCCGACTTGGATCAGCGTCGGGGGCAAGCCCTTTAAATCGGCGTAGAGGGGTGAGGCCAAAGGGTTCTGAGGATCCGCGCCGCTCAGGTAGGCCGCCGCAAGTTCGGAGAGGTAGAGGCGCTGGATCATGGGATCCACCGCTGCCTTCGTCCTGAAGCTGTTGCCGCGCAAGGCCAAGTCGATCCAGGGTGAAGAGAGCCAGAGACATCCGGGCAGCGGGTCGCCCGCCTCTCGCAGGCGCAGCGCGGCGGCGACGGCGAGGCCACCGCCCGCGCTCTCGCCGCACAAGGCGATCCGTTCGGGCGAGATCCCCTGCTCCAGCACGAACCTATAGCCCGCCACCGCGTCGTCGAGGGCGGCGGGGAAAGGGTGCTCAGGGGCGAGCCGGTAGGCGAGTGCGAGGGTGCGGACGCCGGCGTCCTGCCCCGCGCGCGCAACGACGTGGCGATGGCTGTCGAGGGATCCAGCCATGTACCCGCCGCCGTGGAGGAAAATGAGGACGCGCTCGGGATCGCCACCAGGGCAGAGGGTCCACTCACCCGGCACGCCGCCGGCATCGACAGGGGTGACGCGGGTGCCGGGCGGAAGCGCGTCGCGGCGGCCGAAGCTGTCGAGCCGGGCGCGCCGTGCGACGAGATCCGCCGGCCGCGGCTGCGCCTGCAGGAAGGCCCGGATCGCGTCGATCTCGCTGCGCATCGCGCTTCCACCCGCTACAGCATGAATCGATCGAAGAAGGCCGCGAGTTCGGCATGGGCGTCCAGGGGCAGCACATGCGCGACGTGCTGGTCCGGCCGCACGACGACGATGCAACCGTCCGCCCGCCAAATGCCGCGCAGTGCGAAGATATCGCCGGCCTTCGGGTCCGGGCAGAAGACCTTCTCGCAGTCGACGAGGTTATAACGCCCCTTCGGCGGTCGCAGCAGCGGTGGCATCGCTCCTAGAACGAACTGCCGGTGGCCCTGCTGCAGGATCGACCGCACGTCGATGACGGAGTCGATGTCGGCGCCCGCGGGTGTGAACCGCCGGATGGGCGCGTCGTCCGCTTCGGCAAGGTACGTGCACACGGCGCGCAATCGCGAGGATCGCGCGTCGGGCGACTCCGGATCCGCGAACAGGAACAAGCGCCAGCGGCCATCTGCCTTGACGGTGTGGCCGAGCTGAAGTGGCTTAGCATCGGCCAGCCGGATCACCGGCGCCGAATGAAAGCGTGTCCCGATCCTGAAGCCCTCGGCGAGGTTCTGATGCGTGGACTGGCCGGTGATGAGGGACGGCGGATAGCAGGTCTCGGTACCGGCGGTGAAGCGGCCATGCTTGACGAAGTACCGCTCGAACTCGGCCGGATCGACGCCGTCGCCGCCCGTCACGTCGGATGGCCTGGGCGGGGCGCTGAACATGCGGGCGAACGCACGGTCGAAGTCGATGAGTTCCTGGGCGACGGCGCGACGCTCCATCGAGTAGGTCTGGAGAATCTGCGGTGTACACTGCCCGCGGACCACGGCGGCGAGTTTCCAGCCGAGGTTGAAGGCGTCCTGCATCGAGACGTTCATGCCCTGGCCCGCTTTCGGGCTGTGCGTGTGGCAGGCATCGCCAGCGATGAAGATCCGGGGCGAACGATGTTCACGGTGCGCAAGGCCGCCATCATCGAAGGCTTCGCAGAGCCTCTGCCCAATCTCGTAGACCGACCACCATGGGACTTCCTTCACCTCCAGCGTGTAGGGGTGCAGGATACGCCGCGCCGCCGCGATCAGGTGATCGACAGTCACCGCGTCCCTTGCCAGGCGCCGATTCGCGTCGAGCTTGTCGAGTTCGATGTACATGCGCACGAGGTAACCACCTTCGCGCGGGATGATTAGGAGGCTGCCCTCTTTGGCGGAGTGGATGGCGGACTTCAGGCGGATGTCCGGGAAGTCAGTCACGGCAAGTACATCCATGACGCCCCACGCCTGATTGGCGGAGTCACCGTGCACCGTAAGGCCCACAGCGCCACGCACGGCGCTGTGGGCCCCATCGCACCCGACGATGTAGCGCGCGCGTACGGTCTCGACGGCAGACGTCTGCGAATCGTCGATCCGCTCAAGCCTGACGTTGACCGGATAGTCGAAGTCGCTGGATGGCTCGATGCCGTCGCCCGTTTCGGCGTCCGTGAGAGCCAGATCGAGGAAGTTGCGTCCGTAGCTCGGCTCCAGGCGAGTGGGCGCGTTCTGCATCGTTGCGAGGAAGAAGTCGTGGACCCGCGCCTGGTTCATGATGACGTGCGGGAACTCGGACAATCCCTCCTCCGTATCCACGATGCGGCCAGTGCGGGTAATCACGTTCGACTGGCTGGGATCGGGGTTCCAAAAGCAGGTTTCGTTGACCCAGTACGCCTCCTTGAGGACGCGCTCGCTGAAGCCGAATGCCTCGAACATCTCCATCGTCCGGCATGCGATCCCATCGGCTTGACCGACGAGGAGGCGGCCGCGCTTCCGATCGATGATCCGAGTCGTGATGTTGGGGAAGGCCGCGAGTTGCGCGGCGAGTGTGAGGCCGGTCGGTCCGCAACCGATTATTAGGACATCGACCAGATCCGGCGATGCGCCCTTTGAGTGTGAATTTCCTCCTACCGCTGGTGGTTCGGCGATCGCTGGATCCCCGGACTTGTAGCCGTTGAGATGGAACTGCATCCGCGCAAATTCTCGGCCTGCTATCGGGGGCCTCAAACGGTCTATAGCGTCAGATCCGTTTCGGCACATTCATCTAAACACATTCGTAGCGACAACGACAGTCTCGCGGCCCCTCTAGAGGTATCACCGGGAGAAGAACGCTAGCGTTTACCAGCGGTCATAGCGCCGCTTAAGCTCCGCGGTTCGCGCTTCCGTATGCCCGAGTAAGCAGGTGGCGATAGCTGGATAAGTCCCTGTACCGCCATGCCACTCATCGGTGATGAGATCGCCGCAGTCGGCATTGCGGAATCGCATCCAAGACTGTTGAGCAAGTCTGAGCTCCTCCTGCCACTTCTTACCGTTATCCTCGCTGCTGATCGATTTCATGGCGCGTGCGTAAATCGCGTTCAATTTCTTATCTGCGATTTCCTGGGCTCGACCCAGGCAGGCGGTCATCCCTGGGCTGATCACCTCAGAACAGGCAGCGTCAAGTTTGCCCGCAACATCTCCGTAGGCCTTCGACAGCGCCTTCGCTGCATCCTCACCATGACGGTTCAGGCAGGAGTCTATTGTATTGTCATCCATGCAGGCCAAGGGCGGCGGTTCTTTCGAGGCTGATGGCGTCGCATCATTCGGCGCAGCGTATGCCGCGCTAAGAAAGCCGGCAGATAAAATAATAGAGAGAGCGAGGGCCTTCATCGTCGACACCTTTATATTCCGCGGATGCTGCCTTAGCGTATGCGCCTATTCGTCCGGCGCGGTGTATATCAATCTCAAACTAAATCCATCGAGGGCCAGAAACGGGGGCGTTAAGGCCAGGAGGGGCCCAAAGTCCGCGTCACAAATCTATTCGCGGTCGTAGCGCCGCTTAAGTTCTGCCGCTCGCTCTATGGTATGCGCGACCAGACAGGCTGATCCCGCTGGACCGGCGCCTGTACCGTCCATCCACTCGAATGATATGACATTGCCGCAGTCGGCATCCCGAAATCGAAGCCAAGCCTGTTGTGCGAGCTTGAGTTTTTCGCGCCATTTGCGGGCTGCGTCATCGTCGCTGCCTATCGACTTCATCGCACGGGCGTAGGTCTCATTGAGCTCCTTGTCCGCGACTCGTTGAGCACGCTCCAAGCAATCGCCGATGGCCGGGCCGATCACCTCGAAGCACATCGGAGCGACCTTTTTGGATGCGTCGGCGTAAGCATTAGACAACATATTCACAGCCGCTTCGCCATGGCGGCTCAGACATATGGTTGGGTCGTCCGAGTCACATGTCTCAGCGGCGGGCGCACTTGGCGCTGCAAGGGCCATGGGCACCAAAGTCACGCTGGCCACTGCGCCAGCAAATGCACCGGCAAGGGTGCGAAGAGCGGCCTTGCTCATACTGCTACCTGATCTGACTGTAATACTGCAACAAGCCACAGATTTACGGCCGTAATTTTGAGGTGTGTTGATCGCGCAGCATTTGCGATCTCGAAGCACGAGCTGCGCTTGCTGCAATTGCCACATGGCCGGACCGCGCCTCACATGAGGCGCAGGTTGGATCACTTGGTTTCCGGCGCCTCAATAGTAACGCCCCGGAATGAAGCGAGTACGGGTCGCGTTCCAGTGACCTCTCATGTAGCCAACCGGCCGATTGGTGGCATGGCAAGCGGGGATCCACCTCGTGCCGTGATAGCAGAGTTTGCCGTAGCGGCTGAGCCAAGCGACGTTGGACACGAGGGGCTGATCGGAGGTTGTGAATGCCTTATCCAGGGCGATGATAGGTCCCGCATTCGCCGCGCCGATCGAGGCGATCGAAATGGCTGCGGCAACAACAATGGACTTCATGGATTGCTGCTTTCGTTAACAGATGGCGCATTGAACAGATCTAACTTGATCTGGGGCGATCCGGTTGATTTTGCCGGTTCGCTGCGGGAGTACATATCTCCGACCTCGGAGAGCTTAGGTGCTTCAGAACACGTCAGCTGCGGCGCCTCATTCGGCCTCCGCGCTGAAGAGCATCTCTCTCACAGCAGCGGCAAGGAGCCCGTACTCAAAATACTTGGCAGCGACGGTGGTAGCTTCGGAGTTGCAGGGTCACGGACCGGCGGAAGACCAGCCGCCGGCGGCCAGCTCGATCCGGTCGCCGTACGATTCGAGCATCTCGTCACGGTCTGGCCGGATGGCCTCGTCGGGAGCCGGGCCCGGGATGCCCGCGCCGTCTTCGAGGCGCTGTCCGAATCCGAGCAACTCGCGGCGATCGCCGCGGCACGGGCCTACGCGGCACACGCTCAGCGCAAGCCGGGCTACGCCTTCGCGTCGCAGGCGTGGTTGCGCCAGACCGACTTCGCCCCGCTGCCCAGCCCAGGGCGCCGCACAGCCGCGTCTTCGTCCGCGACGACTCGCCCGGATGGGAAGCGTGGGCCGCACACTACCGGCGCCTCGGCAGGCCGATGATGAACCCCCATCCACATCGGCGGCCAGGACGGCTGGCGCTTTGGGAGCCCGCTGCCGCCCACGGCAACCTCCGCGGCCTGATCGTGGCCGCTCCTCATCCGCCCGGTCCTCGCGATCGACCCTCTGATCAGGAGAGCCCCATGTCCGATTCCCCCGACGACCTCCTCAGCCCACCACCGGCATCGTGGCGGCCTTCGTCAGCCGCCAAGCGGTGGCCGCGGCCGATCTGCCCGGCCTGATGCGCACCGTCCGCGACGGCCTGCTCGCGCTGGGCGATGTGGGCCCGCCGATCGTCGCCGAGCCGGAGCCCGACCGCCCCGCCCCGACGCCCGCCCAGATCCGCAAGTCCGTCCACGCGGACAGGCTGATCAGCTTCATCAACGGCTGCGAATACAGGACGCTGAAGCGGCACCTCACGGCCTACGGTCTGACACCGGACAGCTACCGCGCAAGCTTCAGCCTGCCCCACGACTATCCCATGGTCGTCGCCGGCTATGCTGCAAAGCACTCGGCGCTCGCGAAGGCGATCGGGCTAGGCGTGCACGGCGCCCAGGCGGCGTGGCAGGCGAGCAGCAGCATCGTCAACGACGCCGAGCACTTATACCGGTCGAGAAATGCCGTTTTGGGACGCGCAAAGCTTCCGGATCGACAAACGAGGATGACTCCCTAAGAGACGGTTTACCGATTGTTAATGTTTCCGTTTCTTTTCTGAATCTTCCCGATCGTATATTTAGAAGTCTTATTGAATGATTTTGACAGACGCCTATCGTTATCGTGCTGCGCTGCTCGCGGGTATGGCGTTCTCGATGCCCGCCACGGCCGGGAGCGCTGAGGGACTGCCGTGGGGCTTATATTCGGACAAATCTACCAGTATTGCTATCCCATTTGCGTCTCCAATTATCTGGAAGGCAAAGGACGAATTTGGCAACAATAGCCCCGGAGCAACGCTGAGTGTCGGTATCGACGGCATGAGCCCAAGCAATTTCATGCTCGATACTGGTTCGACGGGTATAGCCATCGGAAAAGACTCTAAAGTTTGGCAACCTGCTCCTGGCCAAGCGCCGATCGGACCGGGACAGATCACATATTCTAGCAGCCAGCGTGTCTTAACAGGTCAGCTCTACGAGACCACCGTGCAGCTTTACGACCCGGCAACGAAAAAACCTGTCGCTGCCGCGCGCGTACCCATACTGCAGGTGACGGCGGAAACAGTGGGCGGCGTTGCCGTAACCGGCGAAATTAAGACACAGATGTTTGGTGTCGGCTTCGGCCGTGAGGCAAAGGGTTTCCCGAATGGGACACCCGATGCAAATCCGTTGCTCAATATCAACTATATCGCCACTGGCGACGCATCCAAACTTGTGCGTGGCTACATTATAACTAAGGACGGAATACAACTTGGACTTACAGCCGCAAATACACAAGGGACGACGTTCCTTAGGTTAACTGCCGGCCCGAAATCGGGGAACGCCATCGAATGGCAGATGACGCCGGGCGACCTGCAGGCTGGGGGCGCCATCGGCTCCGGAACTGTTCTGCCTGATACGGGCCTCTACGACTCCTACATCATCCTCCCGGATGGCAGCAGCCTCACACCCCATGCGAGGATCCCCAAGGGAACTCTCGTAACAGTTTACATGCCGGGTCGTACGAGCCCGCCTGTAGCGCTTTACAGCTTCAGAGTTGGTGACACGCGCAATCCGCTTGCGCCGGTGGGCGAGGTCTATGCGGAGAGCACGCCGGTGCCTGATACCGGCGCAACCTACATCAACACGACGATCACGATCCTCCGCGGCTTCAATCTCATCTATGACGCCGATAGCGGGTTCGCGGGTTACCAGCGCATTGCCCCCGAAAGTGCAGATCTCATTGCCCAGCCGATGATCGCACTGCAGGGAAGCTTGAGCTTGGCCTCGCAATTCACGACCGGCCTTCCCGTCTTCCTGATGAGTACGACGGCGCTGAACCCGCTCGATGTTGCGAGCCTCGGCGGCGACGTCTCCGGGCCTGGCGGCCTGATTAAGGTTGGGCTCGGCACCCTCGAACTTGCCGGCACCAACACCTATGCCGGCGGCACCACCATCCTCGGCGGCACCCTGGCCGTTTCCCGCGACGCTAATCTCGGCGCCGCCGGCACCGGCCTGACCCTCGGCGGTGGCACCCTCGAGGTCCTCGCCGACGGCTTCGCCACCGCCCGCCCGATCACGCTGGCCGGCCCCGGCACCCTGCAGATCGACCTCGGCACCGCCACCTTCGCGGGGCCGATCGCCGACGGCAGCCAGCCGGGCGTGCTGATCAAGTCCGGCTCCGGGACCGCCGTGCTGTCGGCCGCCAACACATTTACCGGCGGCGCTGTCATCAGCGCCGGCACTCTCGCCCTGACTGCCACCGGCAGCCTCTCCGCACCGGTCCTCGTCGGTGCAGGTGCGAGCTTTCTCAATGCCGGCCTCGTCGCCGGCAGCGTCGGCAACTTCGGCGTGCTCGCCAACAGCGGTACCATTAATGGCGCGATCGCCAATGCCGGTATGGCCGTCAACGCCGGTACCATCGCCGGCGGCACGACCAACAGCGGCAGCCTGGTCAACACCGGCACCCTCGCGGGCGGTCTGACCAACACCGGCACCGCCCTCAACACCGGCGCGATCGCCGGCGGCGTCATCAGCAGCGGCAGCCTGAGCAACGCCGGCACCATCGGCGGCGGCGTCGCCAACACCGGCCTCCTCGCCACCAGCGGCACGATCAGCGGCGGCCTGACCAATGCCGGCACCGTGCTCGCCAGCGCCGGCCGCATCGACGGGCCCATCGCCAACAATGCCGGCCTGCTCGCCGTCGCCGGATCCCTGGCCGGCACCGGCACCTTCGCCAACGCCGCCGGCGCGACGCTCGCCGTCACCACGGGCGGCAGCTACAGCCTCGCCGGCCCCCTCGCCAATGCCGGCCTCGTCGCCGTCGCCCAGAGCGCCAGCCTCACCGCCTCCGGCGGCCTCAGCAACGCCGGCCTCGTCGCCAGCGACGGCACCCTCACCGCCGACCTGACCAACACCGGCGTCGCCCGCCTGTCCGGGCAGTTCAACGGCACGCTCACCAACACCGGCCTCGTGCAGATCACCGGCCCGCTCGCCGGGCTCACCAGCCTGACCAACACCGGCGCCCTCGACCTCGGCGGCACCGCCCTCACGCTCACCGACCTCGCCGGCCCGGCCGCCGCCGTCCTGGGCAACGGCGCCCTCACGGTCGCCAGCGCGGCCGCCTCCACCTATGCCGGCGCCATCCTGGAGACCGCGAGCCCGACCAGCCTGACCAAGGCCGGCCCCGGCACGCTCCTGCTCACCGGCCCCGGCCTCTTCTCCGGCCCGACCACAATCCAGGCCGGCACGCTCTCCCTCAACGGCCTCTGGACCTCGCCGGTCACGGTCGCGGCCAACGGCACCCTGCGCGGCATCGGCACCGTCGCGGCCCCGGTCACGGTCGCGGGCGCCCTGCGGCCGGGCAACTCCCCCGGCACGCTCACCGTGCTCGGCCCGGTGGCGTTCGCCCCCGGCAGCAGCCTCGGCCTCGACATCGACGG